>JBGSTQ010000352.1:0-15495 GCA_041736375.1 Thiobacillaceae bacterium | reverse complement strand
GCCGGTGGCGTCGGCGTCGGTGGCGCAGGTGCATTTCGCCCGTCTGCACGACGGCACCGCGGTCGCGGTGAAGGTGCTACGCCCCGGCATCGCCCCGGTGATCGCGCATGACGTCTCGCTGCTGCAGGCCGCCGCGGGACTGGTGGAAAAACTGTTTGCCGACGGCAAGCGGCTGCGCCCGCGCGAGGTGGTGGCGGAATTCGAGAAGCACCTGGCGGACGAACTCGATCTGATGCGGGAGGCCGCCAATTGCTCGCAGCTCAGGCGCAACTTCAAGGATTCGCCGCTGCTCCAGGTTCCCGAGGTGTACTGGGACTACTGCGATAAAAACGTCATGGTGATGGACCGCATGGACGGCATCCCGGTCAGCCAGATCGAGCGCCTGCGCGAATCCGGCGTCGACATCCCCAGGCTCGCCGCCACCGGGGTGGAAATCTTCTTCACCCAGGTGTTCCGCGACGGCTTCTTCCATGCCGACATGCATCCCGGCAACATCCTCGTGCGCCCCGGAAAGCACCCTCTCCCTAACCCTCCCCCCGGGGGGGAGGGGACGAAGGCCGGGCCCAGTGCGATCGACCAGTACATCGCCCTCGACTTCGGCATCATGGGCACGCTCACCGAGGTCGACAAGCAGTACCTCGCGCGCAATTTCCTCGCCTTCTTCCGCCGCGACTACAAGGGGGTGGCCCTGGCGCACCTGGAATCCGGCTGGGTGCCGCCGGATACCCGCGTGGACGAACTCGAAGCGGCGGTGCGCGCGGTGTGCGAGCCGGTGTTCGACCGCCCGCTGAAGGAAATTTCCTTCGGCCGCGTGCTGCTGCAGCTGTTCCAGGCCTCGCGCCGCTTCAACGTCGAAATCCAGCCGCAGCTGGTGCTGCTGCAGAAGACCCTGCTCAACATCGAGGGCCTCGGCCGCCAGCTCGACCCCGACCTCGACCTGTGGAAAACCGCCAAGCCCTTCCTGGAGCGCTGGATGAACGAGCAGATCGGCTGGCGCGCGCTGGTCAACAACCTCAAGACCGAGGCGCCCAAATGGGCGGTGCTGCTGCCGCAGCTGCCACGGCTGGCGCACCAGGCGCTGAACCAGAATCGCTCGCAGTCGCTGGAAAGCGGCCTGGCGCTGCTGCTGCAGCAACAGCGGACACGCAATCGCTGGCTGGGCTTACTGGCGGCTTTGCTGGCTGGACTGATTGCCAGCCAGATATGGATAGGCATGAGCTGACCCGCGATCAGTCGTCATCGGGTCTTTCCGGCCGCTGAATTTTTTTAAGCTTTTCGGGCTTATCGACTTTCTCGATCTTCTCCGGCTTTTCGATCCTCTCGGCCTTTTCGGGCTTTTCCGCCTTCTCGGCTTTCTCTGTCTCTACCTTCCCTGACTTTTCAAGCTTCTGGGAAGATCCGGATTTTTCGCCGTGCTCGATCTCCTCATGGTCATGCCGGCCTCCAGGCTCCTCGGCACCCCTGGAGTCTCGCCTGCCCTTGGTGGGACCGCGCTTGTCTTTCACGGCCTCGCTTTTGGGGCGGCCTTTCGAATCGTGATAAGCGGTCTCACCGAGCCAGCGCGAAACCAGGTGCGCACCCAGCGAAATCACCGGCGGGGGTGGCGCGTCGTTCGTTATCTCCCCCGCGGAGACGCTTGACATCCTGTCGGTGAATGCCAGTCAGCAGGCTGATGCGGCTGTCCGAATGCGGACGGTCCTCCAGCGGGAATTCACGCGTGGCGACCTCGACATAAGTCAGTTTCAGCAGATTGGCCAGATAGGGATACTGCACGCCGAACGACAGCAGCGGCCGCAGCAGCCGCCTCAGCGCCATCACCAGTGACAGGGGAGGCGCAGTCGGACCGGAATCGGTGCGAGGCTTGGATGAGGGGAAGGGCATCCTGCCCGTTTAACTCGTTCTCGAACGGAATGAAATCCATTCCGGGCAGATACTGCAATGCCCCTCTGGCCGTTTCAAGGCAGGACCTTGTCGATCATGATGCGGACGTTCTGCAGGCCCGGCCTGACCGGCCCCATCGTGCCTTCGAGATCCCCGCTCTGCGGCGTGGCGTTGCCCGACCGGGAAATGCGGGCGACGATCATGACCGAATCCGCACCCGACAGTTTCATGCCCGGTGCCATGGCGCTGGAATCATCGAGGGTGAATGGCACGGGCATCTCGCGGAATGGCTTGCTGAGTATCGCGAGCGGCATGCGCGGCCCCTTCTCGGCGCGGGCAAAGATGAAGACCGTGTCATCGGGTTTGACTGTCCCGGCCAGCTGAGGCGCCAGACTCACCGTACCACTCAGAGTAGCGCCGCCGGCTGCAGCGGAATCAGTCATTGGCGCGGCTGAAGCCGCTTTGTCCGGCATGATGCTGGGCAGGGTGACGACGGGAGACCTTCCTTCGGCACGCGCACGGGCCTCTTCGAGGCTGCTCCCGATCGAGCGGGCAAATTCGGAATCAGCGGGCGCGGTCTGCACGACTTTTTCCCAATAGCCGACCGCCCCTGGGTAATCCTTGCGCTCGAAGGCCGCGCTGCCGGCGAGCGCCAGCGCCTTGAGGTTGACGGGATCGATTTTCAGGGCCTGGGTGATGACTTCGAGCGGTCTGCCCGCCAGCTTCTGGCCTTGCGTCATGGCCAGTGCGTCAGCATAGTCCGCCAGCAACTGTGCATCGGCCGGCAGCAGGGAAACCGCCTTGGCGTAGGCCGCAGCCGCTTCACCGAAGCGACCCAGAACATTGTACGAACGCGCTAGCGTGGCCCAGCTCTCGCCATCGTCGGGCTTGTCCTGCAGACGCGCCGCCAGCGACTCCGCACTGTCGCGGATCTGGTCGAAGGACATGCCGTGCGGGCTAGGCGTGGCGGGCGAGCTGACCACGACCGGCTTGACCGCAGGCGCGACGGCCTCAGGCGCCCCGAACCTGAGATAGAGCCCGACCGCCGATGCCGGCAGCAGGACAGCGACGAGAATCGCTGCCCAGCGGCCATTCGATGCCGGATTGACGGGGACGCTGTCCTTGAGCGTGGCCAGCGCATCCTCGAGCACGCGCTTGCCCAGTTCGGCACGCTCGGACTCAAACTCTTCCGCGCTGAGTACACCGCTATCCCGGTCAGTCTGCAATTGCTTGAGTTGTTCCCGATGGATCAGCAGATTCGACTGGAAGTGCGGCGTGCCCGCCTGCACCTTGCGCTGTCGCGTCAATGGAAGCAGAACAAAAGCCAACCCGAGGGCAATCAGGGTGCCCGCCATGATCAAAAAGCCGGTCATTTCAATTTCCTGTCGAGAATGCGCTCAAGTCCGCACGACATCCGGGCGCATCAAAAATCCCAGCGGTAGCCGACCGAATAATAGTGGGTCTGGGAGACATCCTCCGTGCTGGGACTGTTCGTGGTGGCGTGTTCAAAAATGTATTCGACATCGAAGGTCAGCGATTCCTTGACCCGATAACTCAGGCGAAGTCCGGGGGTCCAGCGCTTCAGATCGGTACTGGGGTCGGTATTCTGCAGGTAATACTTGAGCGAGGGCTCGAGCACCCATTTGTTCCCCAGGTAGGTCGTGTTGTTGTAGGCGATCTGCACCCCGCTGTACGGCAGGGCGGATTCGGGCGCATCCACATAGGACAGCGAAAACACGTGGATATCGCGGCCCGAGAAAAGATTCGTGCCGATCGCGCGCAGCACATAGTTGTAGATATTTCCGGTTGCCGGACTGGGCTCGATGACCGTGCCGTCATCCAGGGTGACCGCAGGAAGAGCGCCGATGTTGATCAGTCCAAAGTCGGCGCCGAATTGCCAGGTATCGTTAAGCGGCGTGGTCAGGCTGAACTGGGCCTGCCTGGAGACGGCCGTGGCATCTTCCGCCCAGGTCCGGACCTGGTTCTCGGAATAGCTATCGAGCAATTGCTTGATGGTTTCCGGGACCGGCACCAGAGACGTGACAAAGCTGTTGTAAAGCGCGTTGTTGGTGGACAGCGTGGGGGCACGACGGCGGTCCAGCAGCAGGTTGAAGGTCGTCTTCCCCGGGGTTTGCCACGATCCCTGCAACATGGCGATATTCATCAGATCGTAGCTGATGTCGTAATCCACCAGCGTGTACAGCGAGCGGCGCTCGTCGAAATAGCGGATTTCACCCCCGGCTGCGCGCCGGTCGGTTATGCCGTCCACCTCCTGGTCGATGTAGAACACATTGCCGCTCCAGCGGCCGGCCAGGTTTTCGGCTTCCAGGCTGACTTCCCAGAACGTGCGGTCGGACTCGATGGAAGGGAACTCCACCGGCAACCCCGCCGCGACATTGAACTTGAAGTTGGGCGCGAAACCATAGCCGACCAGGGCGCCGTCGAAACGGTTCGGCAAGCCGCCACTGTAGCCGCTCTGGCGACCAATCCTCGCACTCAGATGGTTTTGCAGTCCTTTGTAATCGTAGTAGGCCGAAGTCAGGCGGTTGCGCGTGTCCTGGGTATCCAGGAAGCTCCAGTTGTAGGTGTCGCGAAACACGATACGCTGGTCGGCCTTGGCATCACGGTAGCGTCCGTTCAGATCCACATTGGTTACCAGCAGGGATTGATCCACCCCGGAAATGGAGGATTTTTCGACCGTGGTCGGGGTGTTGAACGCGGTCTGGATTTTCGACTGGCCGCCGTAATAGGTCTGCGACAGGCTGCCGCTGAAGGTTTTGACCACTGCCGTGGCAGCGGCCGCCCGCTTCGCCGCATCCCGTGTTGCCGGAGCGGCTTCCGCCAGTATGCTGAGCGCCGCCAGACGCTGTTTGACGCGGGTTGCGCCTTCGCCTTCCGGAAACAGCTTGAGGTAAAGCTCGTACTCGGTTTTGGCCTTGGCGAGTTCGCCATTCCGCTCGCGCGCCAGCCCGATCATTTCCTGTCCTTCCTGTGAATGCGCATTGGGCGGCAGGAACAGCAACTGGTTGAAGAGGTTGACGGCCAGCTCATTTTTCCCCGATTCCAGTGCCGCCCTGGCCTGCTTGATGAGGCTGGCCGCCTGCTCCTCCACTTCGGGCAGGGCGGCTGGCGCGACCGTAATCTCGGGCAGGGGTTCCAACTTGTCCGGTATTGCCGCCGCAACCTCACGCAACGCTTCCTGCTTGCGGGCAGCGAGATCGACGACGGTCGCATCCGGAAACCTTGCCAGCAGTTGGTGGCGCAGCTTCTCGGCAGCATCCTCGGTCGGCAGGTAACCAAGATAGAGTTCGTACTGGATTTTTCCGTCCACCGTCTGCTGCGATGTGAAAACATCGAAATCGGAGAACCGGGCGGGAACCGGCTTGCCTCCCAGGGCATCCTTGTCGCTGTCTGAAAGCAGCCTGATGGCATAACGACGGGTGTCCTTGACAGCCGACTTGCCCACATCGGCAAACACGATATCCAGACTGCGTCCGTCCGGGCCCTGCCTGACGGTGGCAGCGGTCCGCTTGGTGAACTTGATCAGGAGTTTCTTGAGCGCGACATCTGGCTGTACAGGAAATGTCACACTCAAGCCGGGCAGCGAGGACACGGCTTTTGATTTCAGCGATTCAACTACCTGAACCTGCTGTTCCTTCCCTTCGACGATCTGGAAATACACCTGCATCGAGTTCGTGCTCGCCGCCGCGACGTGCCGTACGTAGCGGATGCGCGTGGTGAACCGGATTCGGACGACATTGTCGAGCTTGTCGGGTTGAACCTGCACCTCATCCAGCACTTCTGCCATTACCGGCTGGTAAGCACTCATGCAACAACCCAGCAGGATCAAGGGGATGAGCGCTTTCTTGCTGAATCTCGAAGACATCGGGTGTTTTCCCTTGAGTGGCGTGGTATTCAGAAATCACCCCCGGTGGATTTGTGTTCGCCCGTGCGGGTTTTCTTGATCGTGGTGAAAGTGTTGTCCGTGTACTCGTGGCAGCTGCCCGAGCAGTTCTTCAGTTCCGACACCGTGTAGAGAATCTTCGGGCTATCCACTTTCTTGTGGGCATCCGGCTTGAACGTGGTGGCATGGCATCCGGCGCAGTCCGGCTTGTAGGCGCTGAATTTCCACGGGATGACCTCGTTGTTGGTGTAATGGCAGGATGTGCAGGTCACGCCCGAGTTGTGCGGCTTGAAGAACGGTGATGCGTGCGCATAACTCTTCGTCGGCAGCCAGGCCGTCGTGGTGTGGCAGCTGTCGCACGAACGTGTCGTGACGAAATGGCCTGACGACTTTCCGGTAGCCGTCGAGCCGTTGTGGCAGGTGGCGCAGGTTCCGGGAGCGACGCTGCTGTGACTGAAGGTGGCCGGCAGCCAGGCCGTGGTCTTGTGGCAGGAATCGCACGACGCCGTGGTCGGAACATGGTTCGAAGGCTTGCCGGTCGCTGTCGAGCCGTTGTGGCAGGTTGAGCAGGTGCCCGGCGCTACCCCCGTATGGCTGAAGGTGGCCGGCAGCCAGGCCGTAGTCCGGTGGCAGCTGTCACACGATGCCGTGGTCGGGAGGTGGTTTGACGGCTTGCCGCTCGCGGTCGAGCCGTTGTGACAAGTCGAGCAGGTGCCCGGTGCCACCCCCGTATGGCTGAAAGTGGCCGGCAGCCAGGCGGTGGTCTTGTGGCAGGAGTCACACGACGCCGTGGTGGGGACGTGGTTCGAGGGCTTGCCGCCTGCAGTCGACCCGTTGTGGCAAGTCGAACAGGTTCCGGGCGCCACGCCCGTGTGACTGAAGGTCGCCGGCAGCCAGGCGGTGGTCTTGTGGCAGGTGTCGCACGAAGCCGTGGTCGGAACGTGGTTCGAGGGTTTGCCGCTTGCAGTCGACCCGTTGTGACAGGTCGAGCAGGTTCCGGGAGCCACGCCCGTGTGGCTGAAGATCGCCGGTAGCCAGGCGGTGGTCTTGTGGCAGGAGTCACACGATGCCGTGGTGGGGACATGGTTTGAAGGCTTGCCGCCTGCAGTCGACCCGTTGTGACAGGTCGAGCAGGTTCCGGGAACCACGCCCGTGTGACGGAAGGTGGCCGGTAGCCAGGCCGTAGTCTTGTGGCAGGAGTCGCACGATGCCGTGGTCGGAACGTGGTTCGAGGGTTTGCCGCTTGCAGTCGACCCGTTGTGGCAGGTCGAGCAGGTGCCCGGCGCTACCCCCGTGTGACTGAAGGTCGCCGGTAGCCAGGCGGTGGTCTTATGGCAGCTGTCGCACGATGCCGTGGTCGGAACGTGGTTCGAGGGTTTGCCGCTTGCAGTCGACCCGTTGTGACAGGTCGAGCAGGTGCCCGGCGCTACCCCCGTATGGCTGAAGGTGGCCGGCAGCCAGGCCGTGGTCTTGTGGCAGGAGTCACACGATGCCGTGGTCGGAACATGGTTCGACGGTTTGCCGCTCGCGGTCGAGCCGTTGTGGCAAGTCGAACAGGTTCCGGGAGCCACGCCCGTGTGACTGAAGGTCGCCGGTAGCCAGGCGGAGGTCTTGTGACAACTGTCGCACGACCCGGTCGTGGGAATATGGTTACTCGGCTTTCCCTTCGCTAGGGACCCGTTGTGACAGGTCGAACAAGTCCCTGGCGCTACCCCGGTATGACTGAAGGTGGCCGGCAGCCAGGCGGAGGTCTTGTGGCAGCTGTCGCATGACACCGTGGTCGGGATGTGGTTCGAAGGTTTGCCTTTGGCCATGGACCCGTTGTGGCAGGTCGAGCAGGCGCCCGGCGCTACGCCCGTATGACTGAAGGTGGCGGGCAACCAGGCGGAGGTCTTATGGCAGGTGTCGCACGACGCCGTGGTCGGAATGTGCGTGCTCGGCTTGCCCTTGGCAGTCGATCCATTGTGGCAGGTCGAACAGCTGGCCGGTGCTACACCGGTATGGCTGAACGTAGCGGGCAACCAGGCGGAGGTCTTGTGACAGGAATCACACGACGCCGTAGTCGGAATATGGGTGCTGGGTTTGCCTTTCGCCGTTGAACCGTTGTGACAGGTCGAGCAGCTACCGGGCGCTACGCCCGTATGACTGAAAGTGGCCGGCAGCCAGGCGGAGGTCTTGTGACAGTTGTCGCACGATCCGGTCGTCGGGATATGGGTGCTCGGCTTGCCCTTTGCCGAGGAACCGTTGTGACAAGTCCCACAACTGCCTGGAGCTACCCCCGTATGACTGAAAGTGGCCGGCAACCACGCGGACGTCTTGTGGCAGCTGTCGCAAGACTTGGTCGTCGGAATGTGATTGCTCGGCTTGCCCTTTGCCGAGGAACCATTGTGGCAGGTCGAGCAGCTGCCTGGCGCTACGCCCGTATGGCTGAAAGTTGCCGGCAGCCAGGCAGATGTCTTGTGACAGGAATCACAGGATGCCGTGGTCGGAATGTGCGTGCTCGGCTTGCCTTTCGCCTTTGAACCGTTATGACAGGTTGCGCAGGTGCCTGGCGTGACGCCGGTGTGGCTGAATGTGGCCGGCAGCCAGGCAGACGTCTTGTGGCAGTTGTCGCACGATACCGTGGTCGGGATGTGGTTAGACGGTTTGCCTTTCGCCGAGGAACCGTTGTGGCAGGTCGAACAGGCTCCAGGCGCTACTCCACTGTGACTGAACGTGGCCGGCAGCCAGGCGGATGTCTTGTGGCAGGAATCACACGAAGTGGAGGTTGGAATATGGGTTGACGGCTTCCCTTTGGCGCTCGAACCGTTGTGGCAACTGGCACAGGTTCCGGGAGCGATCCCCGTGTGGCTGAAGGTCGCCGGGAGCCAGGCGCCGGTTTTGTGGCAGCTGTCGCAAGCGGCGGTGGTGGCGATATGTCTGGAAGGCTTGCCCTTGGCGGTCGATCCGTTATGACAGCTGCTGCAGCTGCCCGGGGTCACATCCGTGTGGCTGAACTTTGCCGGGGTCCAGGCACTGGACTTGTGGCAGCTGTCGCACGGCGCGGAGGTGGCGATGTGGCTTAAAGGCTTGCCCTTGGCCTTGCTGCCGTTGTGGCAGCTTGAGCATGAGCCCGGCGCAACGCCGGTATGGTTGAATCGCGCCCCGCTGAAAGTCGTCGTGTTGTGACAGGTGCTGCAGGACTGCTTGGTGGGTATATGGGTCGAGGGCAGGATTGTCGTCGCGCGCAGGCCGCCCGACGTGTGGCAGTTGGCGCACTGCGTCGGGGTCCCCTTGAAGACACCGCGAACATGGCAGGTTTCGCAGGCAACGTTCTTGTGCGCGCCGGTCAGGGCAAAACCCGTCTTGATATGGTCGAAGCGGGCCTTGCCGGTCGGGGCTGCCGAGGCCCCCATTGAAAACAGGGTCAGCATGCAGGCCAGGAAAACGGTCAGCAAGGTGGCCGCCAGCTTTCGGCAGGGGTGCGGATCAATAGCGATGAGGCTCATGGCAGCTCTCCAGAAGGCACGCCCCGTCAGGAAGCATGGATAGTCTGTGCGCACCAGCGATGAATCGCGGACGGACAGGCAGGTTGTAGCGGGGCAGTGCGGGGAAGCGGGCCGCCTCCCCCTAGTCGTGACTTGATCTGCTTGAATGAACCGGAATCGTGGCATTTGTCGCAATTCGGGCCAAAGCTGCCTTCGTGCACGTCATCCTTCTTGTGGCAACTGACGCAGGCCATAGGCAGAACCGCCTTGCCGGCAACCGGCCTGGAATGGCACGCATAACAATCCAGCCCGCGGTGGCCGCCATCCAGACGGAAACGGGTCTTGCTGTCGTGGTTGTAATCCCAAAGACGCCAGCTCCGCGCGTTGTGGCAGCTCTCGCATTGCACGCCGAGGCGGCGCTTGTGCACGTCCTCCTTGTCGTGACAGGCCAGGCACTCCAGTTTGGCGTCCTTGTACTGCGGCGTCAGGTGGCACTTCCTGCATTCCGTCGTGGCATGGCGGCCGGCCAATGGAAAGCGCGAACGTCCGTGGTTGTAGGAACTGCGCTTCCAGCTGGCCGTGTCGTGGCAGGTTTCGCACTTTTCGCCTTGCTGCCCTTTGTGCACGTCATCCTTCCTGTGGCAGGCCAGGCAGGCCGCCGGTGTGTCCTTGTATTTCTCGTCCTTGTGGCAACCGTCGCATTTCACCTCGCGGTGTTTTCCCAGCAGCGGGTAACGCGTCTTGTCGTGATCGAAGCGGTATTCCTTCCAGTTGCGTTCGCCATGGCAGTCTCCGCACTTTTCCCCGAGCGAGCCTTTGTGCTTGTCCTGCTTCTTGTGACAGGCAACGCAGGTCATGGGCGCCTCCTTGAAAACCGCGCTTTTGTGGCAGGCCTTGCATTCGATGTCTTCGTGCTTCCCACGCAAGGGAAAACGTGACTTGCCGTGATCGAAGGGCGCTTCCTTCCAGTCACGCTCGACGTGGCATTTGACGCAGTCGCTGCCGAGGGTGTTGTTGTGCTTGTCGTCCTTCTTGTGACAGGCAATGCAGGCAGTCTGCAGCTTGTCGCGGTACAGGTGCCCGGTGTGACAGCTGTTGCAGCGGGCCTGGCGATGCTTGCCGCGCAGGACATATTTCGTGTCGACATCGTGGTCGAACTGGATGTCCGTCCAGACCCTCGCGTTATGGCAGGTCTGGCACTTTTCGCCATAGCGCCCCTTGTGGGTGTCGTCCTTGCGGTGACACGACACGCAGGCCACGGGCGTGTTCTTGAAAACATTGCCCTTGTGGCAGTCCTTGCATTCGGCCCTGGCATGCTTGTCTTCAAGCTTGAATCGCGTCTTGTCATGATCGAACCGCGCTTCCTTCCAGTCGGTTTCAGTGTGGCAATCGGCACATTTCGAACCCAGCTTGCCCTTGTGTTCGTCATCCTGTTTGTGACAGCCGATGCAGGTCGACTGCGCGCTTCGGTGTTTGCTTCCCGGGCGATGACAGTCCTTGCATTCCGTCTCGGCATGTTTTCCCTTGAGCAGGTAATCCGTCTGACGATGGTCGAATTTCTTCTCGTCCAACGAGACCACCCGCGCATCGCGTCCCTTGTGCTCGGTGTGGCATTCCCGGCACGGCTTTCCTTCACTGGCCCGCCCGTGAAATCCCTGCTTCTGTCCGACATCGCGCGCCACCTCCTTGTGGCAGTCGCCGCACAGCCTGTCCTGACCTGCCCGGTTGAAGCGCACATGACACTTGTTGCATTGCCCCTCTGTCTTGGCGTGGCCCTGGATGACCTTGCCCGGCATCAGGACGCTTTCCAGCGAATCGGCGAAGCCGCGCTGTCCCGGCAACAGCCCGACCAGGATCAGCGCCATCGCGACAGCAATGCGGGCTATCCGTGTCACGCTCGCAGCCCATCCGACCGATGACGAATGCTTCCCTTCCGCCGACGCCATCAATACATGTGCACGGCAACGACATGCGCGATCGCACTCAGCACCAGCATGTAAACCAGAGGGACGTGCAGCACGTGCCAGAGCGAGAACAGCCGCTCATAGGTGCCGAAATGCGCCACGTTCTGAACCCCGCGCAGATAGGCCAGGACGGTCTGCTTTGCCGCCCTCAGCCTGCGCTGGTACTTGGCCTGATCCCAGCCCTGGGCGCGTGCGTGGGCGCGATAGAACAACTTGAGTTCGCGTGAGCAGTTGCGGTAGACGAACCGCGCCCGCAGAGGCAGGGTGATGAAGGACCACAAACCCGACAGGGCGTGCGGTCGCCCCTGCAGCGCACCGGATTCGAACGCCCGCAGTGCCGCTTCCACCCCAGGCACAAAGGACAGTTTCGACTGCAGCTCCTGCGAGTTCATGCCAGCCAGCGCCCGAACCTCGTTGAGGCTGGCGCGATGTCCGTACAGGCCGTGGTGGATCTTGGTGTAGATGAAGCGGCCGATGATGCCGCTGCCGGCGACCAGGCACATGCTGGCCAGCGCCACGCCCGCGTTGATCGAGCCGACCTGAAACCGCGAATGCGCGAGGATGAAGAGCGGCCCCAGGATGCCCATCGCCATGTGCAGGGCAAACCAGTACTTGGCCGGCCCGAGGTTGTGCATGAAGCGAAAGTGCTTGCGCAGCGGATAGAGAAAAAGCACCAGCATCATGACCCCGCCCGCGAGGCCGAGGTTGTAGCCCACCTCGGAGCCGGGCTCGAAGCCGCCCAGTTTGCCCAGCAGCCATGCCGCGACGATCAGCAGGATGATGCTGGCCAGAAATAGCCATGGCTTCGGCTCGCGCCGGGACCGGACTTCTTTTCCGGGTGAGTTGACAGGGATATCCTGCACCCTCAGAGTCAATGTTTCCTGCATGGTTTTTACTCGATGAATACGCCTGTACCAGACGACTAACGGATACGGACAGCGACAATTTATAGCAATAAGTGTAATATTTTCACACGTAATCTAGAAGTCTTTGTTTTTCAATAATTTTTTGTTAACCAACAAGTGTATTTTGTCCACACCAATGACACAGGGCGAGCCTGCGGCTGGCGCCCATCCGGGCAAGCGAGCCAGGAATGAGCGCCTCCCTGACTGACCTCCTGCTGTATGCCGTCCCCTTGCTTGTCGTCTTTTTGCTTTACTTCCGACGCAGGGAAAAGCACGAGCGCCGCCATGCCGAAGCCCTGCAGGAAGCCCGCGAAAGTGGTCTGACCGACCCGGTGAGCCTGCATCCGGTCATCGACCCGCTACGCTGCATCGGCTCGTCCTCGTGCGTCCGCGCCTGCCCAGAGGGTTCCCTCGGCATCATCGATGGCAAGGCCCGGCTGGTGAATCCCTCCGTCTGCATCGGCCACGGCGCCTGCATGGCGTCATGCCCGATGGAGGCCATCAAGCTGGTATTCGGTACGGACAAGCGCGGCGTG
Organism: Thiobacillaceae bacterium; assembly: GCA_041736375.1. Taxonomy (GTDB): domain Bacteria; phylum Pseudomonadota; class Gammaproteobacteria; order Burkholderiales; family Thiobacillaceae; genus Thiobacillus. The sequence continues at coordinate 2,838 of JBGSTQ010000352.1, read as the reverse complement.
GACATTCCCTACGTGACGCCGCATTTCGAGACCAACGTTCCCGGCATCTTCATCGCCGGGGAGCTCGGTGGCATGGGTCTGGTGCGCAAGGCCGCCGAACAGGGCAAACAGGCCATGAATGCCATCAAGGATCTGAAAAAGAACGGCAAAAGCGATCTGGACGTGCTGATCGTCGGCTCCGGGCCCGCCGGAATCGCCGCCGGGCTGGGCGCCATCCAGCACAAGCTGCGCTATCGCGTGGTCGAGCAGGAAGACTCGCTGGGCGGCACGGTCTACCACTACCCGCGCAACAAGGTGGTGATGACCACCCCCATCACCCTGCCGCTGGTCGGCAAGGTCAAGATGACTGAAATCAGCAAGGAAGGCCTGCTCGACTTCTGGCATGGCGTGATCGGCAAAACCGGGCTGACCATCCATTTCAGGGAGCGCATGGAAGAAATCCGCCCGGATGGAAGCGGGTTCCGGGTCAAAACCTCGGTAGGCGAGTACTCGACCCGCGCCGTGCTGCTCGCCATCGGCCGTCGCGGCACGCCGCGCAAACTGGGGGTACCGGGTGAGGAACTGCCCAAGGTGGTGTACCGGCTGATCGACCCGGAACAGTATCGGGGACAAAAAGTCCTGGTCGTGGGTGGCGGCGATAGCGCGCTGGAGGCGGCCCTCGCGATTTCCGAGCAGCCCGGCACCGAGGTCGCCCTGTCCTATCGTGGCGAGGTGTTCGGCCGCGTCAAGCCGAAGAATCGCGTCCGGCTGGATGAAGCCGAAGCCACCGGGCGCATCCGCGTCCTGCTCAATTCCAACGTCGCGCGCATCGAACCGCACAGCGTCAGCCTGATCGTGGGGACTGAAGAGATCGAGCTGCCGAATGATGCGGTCATCGTCTCCGCCGGCGGTGTGCTGCCGATCGACCTGCTAAAGAAGGTGGGTATCCAGTTTGAAACCAAGCACGGCACCGAATGATTCCGCGCAACCCATTCGCTGCCCTGCCGCCGGTCATTAGCGGTTTTATGATGGCGGCTTTGCATCTAACACGACGTATGGTTTGCCACGGCCGGCGCGACCTTCCGATTGAACACTCGCTGGTCGGCCGGGGCCGACTGCAACTGGCGGGACAGACTGACGGCGACCAGCGATCCCGTCAGCGAAGTGACCGTGTACGCCAATTGCAGGATCGACAACCGCGACAGGCTGAACATTCATGGGGTTGCCGGCTTTTCGGATACCAGCCCGGATGTGGGAATCGGCCTGACTGTCGCCCGCTCCTTTTAGGGAAGCGCTGATCTATTCCGTTCGTGGTGAGCCCTTCGGTTTTTGACCGCTGGCCAGAACGCCGGCACGGGACGGTTTTCATCGACAGCCCGGACCCCTGTCCCTGCCTTTTACAGCCGCGGCGCAGGCCCCTTCTTGGCTATAATCCGCCGAAATCCGCCGCCTCCGCGGCTGTCCGGGAAAACCGCATCATGCTGATTGGCTTCGTCGTTCTCTATCTCGTCCTCTCCATCGGCATCGGCCTGTATGCCGCCACCAAGGTCCACAACGCCAGCGACTACATTACCGCCGGCCGCTCGCTGCCGATGATCGTCGTCATCGCCATGGTGTTCGCCACCTGGTTCGGCGCCGAGACCGTACTCGGCATCCCCGCCACCTTCCTCGACGAGAACCTCGGCGGCACGATTTCCGACCCCTTCGGTGCCTCGCTGGCGCTGATCCTGTTCGGGCTGTTCTTCGCCCGTCCGCTGTACCGCATGAAGCTCATCACCCTTGGCGACTTCTTCCGCCAGCGCTACAACCGCCCGGTCGAAGTGGTGATCTCGACCGCGATCGCGTTGTCCTACCTGGGCTGGGTATCGGCGCAGGTGGTCGCGCTGGGGCTGGTGTTCAACGTCCTGTCGGGCGGCGTCATCACCCAGCAGGAGGGCATCCTCATCGGTGCCGCCGTGGTCACGCTCTACACCCTGTTCGGCGGCATGTGGTCGGTGGCGCTGACGACCCTGGTGCAGATGACCGTCATCGTCATCGGCCTGTTGTGGATCGCCAAGCTGGTGGCCGACATGCCCGAAATCAATGGTGTTGCCCCGGTGATCGAGCACGCCACGGCCGCCGGCAAGTTCGAATTCTGGCCGCCGCTGGAATGGGCGGCGATCGTCACTTTCGTCGCCGGCCTCCTGACCATGGGCCTCGGCTCGATTCCGCAGCAGGACGTATTCCAGCGCGCCAACTCGAGCAGGAACGAGCGCATCGCCGTATGGGGCACTGTCATCGGCGGCACGCTGTATTTCGTCTTCGCCGCGGTGCCGATCTACCTCACCTACTCCGCCACCCTGGTCGACCCGGGCATGACCGCGACGCTGCTCGCCGAGGACGCCCAGCTGGTACTGCCGACCTTCGTCAAGCTGCACCTGCCGTTCTACGCCCAGATCATCTTCTACGGCGCCCTGCTGTCGGTGATCATGTCGACCGCCTCGGGCACCCTGCTCGCGCCCGCGGTCACCATCTCCGAGAACATCATCAAGGAATTCCTGCCGCATCACCGCATGAGCCAGAAAGCCCTGCTCGTCGTCACCCGTGGCGTGGTCGTCGCCTTCGCCGTGCTGGTGGTGGCCTACTCGCTGTGGTCGCTGGAATCCGAGACCAGCATCCACGAAATGGTGGCCAACGCCTACAAGGTGACGCTCGCCTGCGCCTTCGTCCCGCTGCTGGCCGGCATCTACTGGAAGCGCGCGACCAACACCGGCGCCGGACTGTCCATCGTGCTCGGCCTGGTGGCATGGATCGCCATGGAGTTCGTCGCGCCGGAAGCCGCCCTGCCGCCGCAGTTCGCCGGCCTGATCGCCAGCGCCA
>JBGSTQ010000332.1:0-3559 GCA_041736375.1 Thiobacillaceae bacterium | reverse complement strand
GTGGCCGAAGCGACCGGTTCGATGGTGGTCGACATCGGCGGCGGCACCACCGAGGTCGGCGTGATCTCGCTCGGCGGCGTGGTCTACGCCAACTCGGTGCGCGTCGGCGGCGACCGCATGGACGAAGCCATCATCAGCTACATCCGCCGCAACTACGGCATGCTGATCGGCGAGGCGACCGCCGAGCAGATCAAGAAGAAAATGGGCTCGGCCTTCCCCGGCGCCGAAGTGCTGGAGATGGAAGTCAAGGGCCGCAGCCTGGCCGAAGGCGTGCCGCGCAGTTTCAACGTGTCCTCGAACGAAATTCTCGAAGCGCTGACCGAGCCGCTGAATGCCATCGTCAGCGCGGTCAAGCAGGCGCTCGAACAGACCCCGCCCGAACTGGGCGCCGACATTGCCGAAAAGGGCATGGTGCTGACCGGCGGCGGCGCGCTGCTGCGCGATCTCGACCGCCTGCTGATGGAGGAAACCGGCCTGCCGGTGATCGTCGCCGACGACCCGCTGACCTGCGTGGTGCGCGGATCGGGACGGGCGCTGGAAGAAATGGACAAACTCGCCTCGGTCTTTACCAACGAGTGAGCGCTGTCGAACCACGCGCACGGCTGAACCGGCACGATCTGGGGATACGCTGAATGGCCATGTCGGGCCAGCCCATGTTCGTTCGTGGCCTGGGGGCGACCGCCCGTCTGCTGATCTGGCTGATCGTCGGCGTGATTCTGGTGGTGCTCGATTCGCGCTACCACGCTCTTGATGGATTGCGCAACGGACTGGCGCTGATCACCCAGCCGGTGCGCCACGCCGCGCGGGCACCTTTCGATCTGGCCGATGAAATCGGCAGCTTTCTCACCCGTCACCATGCCCTGCAGCGCGAGCGCGACGCCCTGCTGCAGGAGCGTGCCGATCTTCATTCCGAGGTCAATGCCGCGCGCGACAAATTGCGCGAAAATATTGAACTGCGCCAACTGATGGCGCTCGACTCCCGCCCGGACATGCGGGGGGTGGCGGCAACGGTGCTGTACCAGGGGCATGACTGGTTTGCCCAGCGCGTGACCCTGGACCGCGGCGAGAAGTCGGCATTGCGCGCCGGACTGCCGGTGGTGGATGCGGAAGGTCTGGTAGGGCAGATCAATCGGGTCTACGCTTCGAGCAGCGAAGTGATCCTGGTCACCAACCGCGATCAGTTGACCCCCGTGTTTATCGAGCGTTCCGGCCAGCGCGGTCTGGTGGCGGGCAGCGGGCGCAGCGGCCTGCTGGAGCTCCGCTTCATGCCGGGGCAGACCGATGTCCGGGAGGGCGACCGTCTGCTGACTTCGGGCATCGACCGCATCTATCCCCCCGGGATTCCGGTTGCGCGCGTGTCGCGTGTCACGCGTTCGCCCAACAACCCTTATCTCCGCGTCGATTGCGTTCCGCTGGCCGGAATCGATCGCGATCGCATCGTGCGCGTGCTGCTGCCGATTGCCCGGGAGGGGAAGCGCTGATGCCGGCCGATCAGATTATCAAAAACAGGGAGGGAAGCTGGCTCAGCATGGCCGTGCTGCTGTTGCTGGCTGTCTGGCTGCAATCCCTGCCGTGGGCCGGGGTGGGCCTCGCCCTGCGTCCTGAATTCGTGCTGGTTCTGGTGCTGTATGGTTCCCTGCACCAGCCCTATCGGGTGGGGCTGGGCTGGGCGTTCGCCCTGGGTCTGCTGAGTGATTTTCAGGATGGCGTGGTGTTCGGCCAGCACGCCATCGCTTATGTGATGGGGGTGTATGCGGCGCAGATGCTGCGTCTGCGTCTGCTTCAGTTCGATCCGCTGCGGCAGGCGATCCAGTTGTTGCCGATTTTCCTGATGGTGCAGCTGGCGGTGCTGCTGATCGGCTGGCTGGCCGTTGCGCCGCCGGTCGGCTGGAGCATTCTTCTGCCGGCCTTCAGCAGCACGGGTCTCTGGTACCTCGTGGCGCTTTTCATGCAGCGCTGGCACGGCAAGGGGATGAAGCGGGAATGAGCATGCGGCCGCAGATCAAGAATCTTGATCTCGAGTTGGAACGTTTTCATGCACGGCTGAAGGTGGCGGCGGCGTTCGTGCTGCTGCTGGCGGGCTTGCTGCTTGTGCGCGGTTTCTACCTGCAGGTCCTGCAGCACGACTATTTCACCCAGCGCGCCGAAAGCAACCGCATTGCGCTGGTGCCGCTGGCGCCCAACCGCGGCCTGATTGTCGACAGCAAGGGTGCCATACTGGCCGAAAATTTTTCCGCCTACACCCTGGAAATCGTGGTGGCGCAAACCGACAGTCTGGACAAAACCCTGGCCGATCTTGGCGAACTGATCGAGATCACCCCCGGCCAGGTTCGCCGGTTTCGCCGGTTGCTGGCGGAATCCCACGAGTTCGAGACGGTGCCGTTGAAAAGCAGACTTTCCGACGAGGAAGTGGCGATTCTTGCCGCCAACCGCTATCGCTTGCCGGGCGTCGAGGTCAGGGCGCGGCTGTTCCGCAACTACCTGGCGGGTCCGGGGATGGCGCATGTGGTCGGTTTCATCGGTCGCATCAACGACGCTGACCTGAAGCGGCTGCGCGAGTCTGAACGCGCGCAAAACTACAAGGGCAGCGTGCATATCGGCAAGGTCGGGCTGGAGCAGAGCTATGAGACCCTGCTGCACGGCCGTACCGGATTCGAACAGATGGAGACCGATTCGGGCGGCCGCGTCGTGCGTATTCTGTCGCGCATCCCCCCCCTGCCTGGACACGACCTCAGGCTGCATCTCGATGTGAAGCTGCAGGCGGTGGCGGAACACGCCTTCGGCGATTATCTCGGCGGGCTGGTGGCGCTCGACCCGAATACCGGTGGCGTGCTGGCGCTGGTGAGCAAACCGGGATTCGATCCCAACCTGTTTGTCGACGGCATCGACCCGGAAACCTGGAAATCGCTCAACGAATCGCCCGAACGGCCGATGGTCAACCGCGTGCTGCGCGGCATCTATCCGCCCGGTTCGACGATCAAGCCGTTCATGGCCCTGGCGGGTCTGGAACTGGGCTTGCGCAAGCCCGCGGACAGCATCGTCGACCCCGGCTTTTTCAGCCTGCCCAACAGCCGCCACCGCTTTCGCGACTGGAAAGCGGGTGGGCACGGCGTGGTCGACCTGCGCCGATCGATTTCCCAGTCGTGCGATGTCTACTATTACCGGCTGGCGTTCGACATGGGCATCGACCGCATGCATGACTATCTGGCGAAGTTCGGCCTGGGCGAGAAAACCGGCATCGACCTTGACGGAGAGTCGTCCGGCCTGCTGCCCTCGCGCGAGTGGAAACAACGGCGCTGGAACAAGCCCTGGTATCCGGGCGAGACGGTGATCGCCGGGATCGGTCAGGGCTATCACCTGACCACTCCGCTGCAACTGGCATCGGCTGCCGCCATGCTCGCCAACGGCGGCAAGCGGATCGAGCCGCACCTGGTACAAGCGGTGCGTGACCCGATTACCCGCGCATGGCAGCCGCAGCCCGGCGTGGTGCGCGGCCAGGTGGCAATCAAGCCGGCGCACCTCGATGTGGTGCGCGAAGGCATGATGGACGTGATGCGTC
>JBGSTQ010000314.1:0-2258 GCA_041736375.1 Thiobacillaceae bacterium | reverse complement strand
GCGGCGCTTTTGGCTAGCGCTTCACCGACACCATGCCCACGCGACGAGCCAGTGCTGCCTCCCACCAGATCACCCAGCATGCCGCCGACCCCGCCGCCAGCGGCGGGAGCTTGCTGTGCGGCAGCCTGTTTTTCAGTCGTGCGTCCCTTGAGTATTTCGTAGGCGGATTCGCGATCCAGCGCTTTTTCATAGTGATCGGCAAGCAGGGAGCTACGGATCAGCGCGCTGCGTTCTGTTTCGCCGATGGGGCCGATCTGTGCTTGCGGCGGCACGATCAGGGCGCGTTCAACGATGCCGGGACGGCCTTTCTCGTCCAGACAGGAAACCAGTGCTTCGCCCACGCCGAGTTCGGTGATGGCGGCCTGTTCGTCCAACTGCGGATTGTCGCGCATGGTCTCGGCGGCCGCCTTGACCGCCTTCTGGTCGCGCGGCGAGAAGGCGCGCAGCGCGTGCTGCACCCGGTTGCCCAGTTGCGACAGCACCTTGTCCGGCACGTCGGCCGGATTCTGCGTGACGAAGTAGACGCCCACGCCCTTGGAACGGATCAGCCGCACCACCTGTTCGATTTTTTCCACCAGCGCCTCGGGCGCGTCGGAAAACAGCAGGTGAGCTTCGTCGAAGAAAAACACCAGCTTGGGCTTGTCGAGGTCGCCCGCTTCCGGCAGGTTTTCGAACAGCTCGGCCAGCAGCCACAGCAGCAGGGCCGCGTACATTTTCGGCGCCTGCATCAGCCGGTCGGCGGAGAGGACGTTGATGACGCCGCGGCCGCGGTCGGTCTGCATCAGGTCGGCGATGTTCAGCATCGGCTCGCCGAACAGCTTCTCGCCGCCCTGCGATTCCAGCGCCAGCAGCCCGCGCTGGATGGCGCCGATCGAGGCAGCGGAGACATTGCCGTAATCGGTGGTGAACTCCCGGGCGTTTTCGCCGACGAAAGCCAGCATCGAACGCAGGTCCTTGAGGTCGAGCAGCAGCAGGCCGTTGTCGTCCGCCACCTTGAATACCAGGTTCAGCACGCCGCTCTGGGTCTCGTTCAGGTCGAGCATGCGCGACAGCAGCAGCGGCCCCATGTCGGATACCGTGGCGCGTACCGGGTGGCCCATCTCGCCGAAAGGGTCCCAGAAGGTGACGGGATGATCGCGGTACTCGAAGTCGTCGAGCTTTAGCTTTTCCACCCGCTCGGCCACCTTGGGGTTGCTGCCGCCGGGCTGGGAAATGCCGGAGAGGTCGCCCTTCACGTCCGACATGAAGCAGGGCACGCCGATATCGGAGAAATGCTCGGCCAGGGTCTGCAGGGTGACGGTCTTGCCGGTGCCGGTCGCGCCGGTGATCAGGCCGTGGCGGTTGGCCATCTGCGGCAGGATGAACAATTCGGCGGTGTCGTTCTTGGCGATGAGTTGCGGCTCGGTCATTGAATCGTCCTGGCTGGGGAATAGGGGAATTCTAGCGAGTTCGACCGCATCCGGTGCTCAGGGATGGGTATAGAAGAAAACACTAATGCTCGCGTTATCATTCACCTCATTCACTGCCCCGGATGAAGCGCATGCTCGACACAGGCAAGGTCCATGAAATCGTCATCGTCGGCGGCGGAGCGGGCGGGCTGGAACTCGCCACCCGTCTGGGCGACAGGCTCGGGCGCCGCGGCAAGGCAAACATCACCCTGATCGACTGCGCCGCGACCCATATCTGGAAGCCGCTGCTGTACGAGGTGGCGGCGGGCAGCCTGGATTCCTATGCCGAGCATCTCGAATATCTGGCCCAGGCGCACTGGCATCATTTCCGCTTTCGTCTCGGGCGCATGGACGGCCTGGATCGCACGCGGCAGGAAGTGTCGGTCGCTCCGACCCTGGACGAAAAGGGGGTCGAGATCATCCCGCGCCGCCGCTTTCGCTACGACACGCTGGTGATCGCCGTCGGCAGCGTGGCCAACGATTTCGGCGTACCCGGGGTGAAGGAGCACTGCATCATGCTCGACACCCCGGAGCAGGCACGCGAATTCCACCGTCGCCACATCAACGCCTGCCTGCGCGCACATACCCAGGTGCAGCCTGTCGCGCCGGGGCAACTGACCGTGGGCATCGTCGGCGCCGGCGCGACCGGGGTGGAATTGGCGGCCGAACTGCACGACACCACGCGCGAACTGTCCTCCTACGGGCTGGAAAAAATCGATCCGGACAAGAACCTGCGCCTGCTCCTGGTCGAGGCCTCCGAGCGCATCCTGCCCGGCCTGCCGCCGCGCCTGTCGGCCAACGCGGCGCAGC
>JBGSTQ010000298.1:0-2218 GCA_041736375.1 Thiobacillaceae bacterium | reverse complement strand
TGACCGGCGGGCGCGCCACGATAGCCATACGCGTCACCGCCCATCGCGGCGCAGCCCGCCTATGCCGTAGCCTCGGGATGGCACTGGTTTCCACCAGCGCCAACAAAAGCGGTAAAAAACCTGCCCAAACCGCCGCGGAATGCCGCAGAATATTCGGCGCACAGGTGCGCGTGATCGATGGCCGTATCGGCCAGCGCCGCCACCCGTCCACCCTGATCGACCTTGCCACCGGAACCGTACTTCGACCCTGATGTCTGACCATCCCTCCGTCACCGCCCCATTTGATACAAGTGCAGTCAAGACCTATCTGCTAGACCTGCAGGCGCGCATCGTCGCCGCGCTCGAAGCCGCAGACGGCCTGCCGTTTCGCACCGATTCCTGGGAACGCCCCGAAGGTGGCGGCGGCATCTCGCGGCTGATCGAGGAGGGCAATGTGCTGGAGCGCGGTGGGGTGAATTTCTCGCACGTTCTGGGAAGTCAGCTGCCGCCGTCGGCCAGCGCACATCGACCGGAGCTCGCCGGCCGCCGCTGGGAGGCGATGGGCGTATCGCTGGTGTTGCACCCGCGCAACCCCTTCGCGCCGACCGTCCACATGAACGTGCGCTGTTTCGTCGCGATGAAGGACGGCGAAGCGCCGGTGTGGTGGTTCGGTGGCGGCATGGATCTCACGCCCTACTACGGCTTCGAGGAAGACGCCCGTCACTTTCACGCCACCTGCAAGAGCGCGCTCGACCCGTTCGGCGTCGACCTGCATCCGCGCTTCAAGGCATGGTGCGACCGCTATTTCTTCCTCAAGCATCGCGATGAACCGCGCGGCATCGGCGGCGTGTTTTTCGACGACTTCGCCGAAGGCGGCTTCGATCATGCGTTCGGCATGATGACAGGCGTGGGTGACGCCTTCCTCGCCGCCTACCTGCCCATTCTCGAGCGCCGCAGGCACCTCCCCTATGGCGAGCGCGAGCGCGATTTCCAGGCCTATCGGCGCGGGCGCTACGTCGAATTCAACCTGGTGTACGACCGCGGCACCCTGTTCGGCCTGCAGTCCGGCGGGCGCACCGAATCCATCCTGATGTCGCTGCCGCCGGTGGTGAAATGGCGCTACGACTGGCATCCCCAGCCCGACACGCCGGAAGCTGCGCTGTACTCCGATTTCCTCACCGCGCGCGACTGGGTCTGAGCCATGCGTAAAATCCCGCGGCGGATCCTGATCGGCCTCGGCATCCTGCTGCTGCTCGTCGGCCTGGTCGGGCTCATCGCCTGGGAACTGTTGTCGTCCGCGGTGGAAGCGAAATACCTCGCCAAGACCGCGCAGAAGATGACCTGGCAAATCCGCCCGGGGCCATCCGACCGTATCCGCTACCCCGGAGCGGGACCCTATGACGTTCGTCTCGGCTACAGCGAACTGCCGGACATTCTGGCGCGCCTCGACAAGGCGGGCTGGCGCATCGACCAGCAGGCCCGGATCAGCCGCCAGATGGCCCGGGTGGACGACCTGGGCCTGTTTCTGCCCTACCACGAAAAGGACCAGGCCGGTCTCAGCCTGCTCGACAGCGACGGCAAGCCGCTCTATCAGGCGCGGTATCCGCAGCGCGTCTACACACGGTTCGACGACATCCCCAAGGTGCTGGTCGAAGCCCTGCTCTATATCGAAAACCGCGAGCTGCTGACCGAGCAGTTCCCCACCCGCAATCCGGCCGTGGAATGGGATCGCCTCGCGCAGGCGCTGCTGGAAAAAGGCATCAGCCTCTTCGACACCCATCGCAACGTGCCCGGCGGGAGCACCCTGCCGACCCAGATCGAGAAGTACCGGCATTCGCCGGAAGGCCTGACCAGCGGCATGGGCGATAAGCTGCGCCAGATGGCGACCGCCAGCCTGCGTGCCTATCTCGACGGCGCCAACACCCTGCCGATGCGCCGCAAGACGGTGATGGCCTATCTCAACACCGTACCGCTGGCCGCTGCACCGCGCTTTGGCGAAGTCAACGGCGTCGGCGATGGCCTGTGGGCATGGTACGGTCTGGACTTCGCCGAGATCAATCGCATCCTGTCTGCAAAGCCCGCTCCCGGTGACACCGACTACGCCAGCGCGCTGAAACATGCGCTGTCGCTGATCGTGGCGGAGCGGCGGCCGTCGTATTACCTGGCCGCCAACCGCAAGGCGCTGGACGCCCTGACCGACGACCACCTCGACCTGTTGGCCAATGCGAACCTGATCCCG
>JBGSTQ010000292.1:0-3746 GCA_041736375.1 Thiobacillaceae bacterium | reverse complement strand
GACCAGTCGGAGCCGCCCGGGTTTGAGCATGGCCGCGCGGATCGGCAGGCGCTCGGGCATCTGCTCGCCCTGCGCCTCGGCGCGCATGAAGCGCTTGGCGATGCGGTCTTCCAGCGAATGGAAGCTGATCACCGCCAGGCGTCCGCCCGGGTTCAGCCGTTCCACGCAGTGCGGCAGAATTGCTTTCAACTCTTCCAGTTCGCTGTTGAGATAAATCCGTATAGCCTGAAAGCTTCGGGTCGCCGGGTGTTGCCCCGGTTCGCGCTTCCTGACCGCGCCTGCGATGATTTGCGCAAGTTGCCCGGTGCTGCGGATCGCTTCCGTCTGTCTTGCTGCAACAAGCGCGCGCGCAATCGATTTAGCAAACCGCTCTTCCCCGTAGGTGCGAATGACTTCACAAATCTCCCCTTCCTCGGCACTCGCCAGCCAGTCTGCCGCCGACAGTCCACTGCCCGGATCCATGCGCATGTCGAGCGGCGCGTCGAAGCGAAAGCTGAATCCGCGCGTGGCGTCGTCAAGCTGCGGCGACGACACTCCAAGATCCAGCAGGATTCCGTCCACCTTCCCCACCCCAAGCCGGTCGAGCACCTCGTCCAGCTGCGAAAACCTGCTCTGCACCAGCGTCAGCCGGGCATCCCGTATCGACTCGCCGGCGCGTATCGCCTGGGGATCGCGATCCAGCGCGATCAACCGGCCGGTCTCGCCGAGCCGCTGCAAAATCAGCCGGCTGTGTCCGCCGCGTCCGAAGGTACCGTCGACATAGACCCCGTCGGGTCGGATTGCCAGTGCTTCCACCGCCTCGCGTGCCATCACCGGCACATGCGCGGATGTCACAACGTGAACCCCTCCAGTTCCGGTGGCAGGGTGTCATCGCTGAACGTCAGTGCTTGTGATACCTGGGCTTCCCAGCGTGCCTCGTTCCACAGCTCCACCTTGCTGCCCTGGCCGACCATCACGACGTTCTTGTCCAGTTCGGCGAACTTGCGCAGCATCGGCGGCAGCAGCACGCGACCTGCGCTGTCCATTTCCATGTCGTGGGCATAGCCAACCAGCAGCTGCTTGAGGCTTCGGGTGCGGGGATTGAAGTCGGAGAGGCCGTTGAGCTTTTTCTCGATCGGCTCCCATTCGGGCAGGGGATAGAGCAGCAGACACTGGCTCGGGTCGGCCGTGATCACCACCCGGCCGGCGCCATTGACCAGCAGGGCGTCGCGATAGCGCGCCGGCACGACAAGCCGGTTCTTGCTATCCAGACTGACGGTTGCGACTCCGCGAAACATGCCTCCCCCTTATTGGCTGGGCGCGAAATTAGACGCACCCGATGTGGGTTTATTCTCCCACAACTTCCCACTCTTCACCACTTGTCCCCACTATAGGGGATAGATTTGGGGGGGTCAAGCCAGCCGACGCGAAAAATCGCCTACGCCTCAAGGACTTAGAGGTGGTTTCAGGTTGTGGATAAGTTTCTGGAAAAACCGAACCTTAGCGGGGTACTTTCCCTTGAAATATAGGAAAAAACGCTAAGTCTATGAATTACATGAGAAGTGGGAAAGCGGGCCGATAAGCCGGGTTCTGTCGTGGGCAACCATTCCTCTAGGCCGGTCATTGCTGGCCGGCTCAAGCCACCTACCCGCAGACTCGGCGAGCCGCGTCATCGTCTGCCTATTTGGTGTTGCTCCGGATGGAGGTTACCGCGTTTCACGTCCATCCCGCGGAACTCGCGCCCCTTGGGATTTACTCGTCTCTGTGGCCCTGTTCCTCGCCTCGCGGCGTCCGGCCGTTAGCCGGCATCCTGCTCTGTGGAGCCCGGACTTTCCTCTCCCACTTGCGTGGCAGCGGTTGCCTGACCTGCTTTCCCGTGGCGATTATAGAGCTTTAGCTTGACTGAATTCGCTTATTTGCTAAGCAACAGCATGGAGCCGAATCCGCGACTCCCTTAAACAGGAGAACGAACATGAGAAGACGGCTGTATTTCATGGTGCCGGATGTGGCAAGCGCCCGGCGAATCCGCGATGAACTGCTGCTTGCCCGCATCGGAGACGAACATCTCCACGTCATGGCCAAGGACGGTATTCCGCTGGCCGGGCTGCATGAAGCCTCGATCCTGCAAAAAACCGATTTCGTGCACGGCGCCGAGACCGGGTTGGCCGTCGGCGGCGGCATCGGCATCGTCGCCGGCCTGATCGCGGTGTTCTTTCCGCCGGCCGGCGTCGACCTGCAGCTTGTTACCATCCTGCTCACCGCGCTGATCGGTGCCGCGTTCGGGGCCTGGGTGTCGAGCATGGTGGCGAGTTCCATTCCCAACTCGCGACTCAGGACCTTCGAGACCGCGATCGAGGCCGGACGCATCCTGATGATGGTCGACGTGCCGTCGGGCCGAGTGGATGAAATCAGGAAGCTGATCGCGTCGCATCATCCCGAGGTCCAGGGATCAAGCGTCGAGCCGACGATTCCGGCGTTTCCGTAACGCCAAGAACCCCGATCGGCTGCCGGCTGTATGCGGGGCGATCCCGGGGGCTTGAACGAACCCCTCCTCCGACCGGGCGCTAAGCCCGGTTTTTTATGCGTCGACGCGCCAGGAGATGGTCTCGCCGGCACGCAGCGGTACCAGGGATTCGCCTCCCAGCGTGAGGCTGGCCGGCGCGGTCCAGGCTTCGCGCCGCAGGGTGAGGGTGCCGGCGTTGCGCGGCAGGCGGTAAAAATCCGCGCCATGAAAACTGGCGAAGGCTTCGAGCCTGTCGAGCGCGCCGGCCTCCTCGAACGCTTCGGCATAGAGTTCGATGGCGGCGTGGGCGGAATAGATGCCGGCGCAGCCGCAGGCGGATTCCTTGGCACTCTGGGCGTGCGGTGCAGAGTCGGTGCCGAGGAAGAATTTTGGGTTGCCGGAAATGGCTGCGGCAACCAGCGCCTGGCGGTGCTGTTCGCGCTTCAGCACGGGGAGACAGAACATGTGCGGGCGCATGCCGCCGCGGAACATGGCGTTGCGGTTGTAAAGCAGGTGATGGACGGTGACCGTGGCGGCGACGTTGGCCGGCGCGGCGGCGACGAATTCCGCGGCATGACGCGTGGTGATGTGCTCCAGCACGATCCTCAGGCGCGGGAAATCGGCCTGCAGCCGGATCAGGTGGCGGTCGATGAACACCGCTTCGCGGTCGAACACGTCGACGTCAGGATCGGTGACTTCGCCGTGCAGCAGCAGCGGCAGATCGTGCTCTTCCATCGCGGCGATAGCGCGATAGGCGCGCGTGAGTTCGGTCACGCCGGAATCGGAATGGGTGGTCGCCCCCGCAGGGTAATACTTCACCGCGTGGACGAAGCCGCTGGCCTTGGCGCGGACGATTTCCTCCGGCTGCGTATTGTCGGTGAGATACAGGGTCATCAGCGGCTCGAAGGCGACGCCGGTCGGAACGGCACCGAGCAGCCGCGCGCGGTAGGCGGCGGCATCGTCGACCGTCACCACCGGCGGCTTGAGGTTGGGCATGGCGATCGCCCGCGCGAACACCCGTGCGGTGTCGGGCAGCACGCTTTGCATCGCGGCGCCATCGCGGAAGTGGATATGCCAGTCGTCGGGGCGGGTGATCGTAAGCGTGTCGGTCATGCGTCGTTGTGAGGTTTGCGGGCCAGGCTCATTTTATAGAGTTCGGCCTTGCTGTGTCCGGTGATCTGGGCGGCGAGCTTGGCGGCCAGCGTCGGCGGCAGCGCACCCAGCAGCACGTCGAGCACCCGCATCGCCTCTCTGTCGACCATCG
>JBGSTQ010000289.1:0-2235 GCA_041736375.1 Thiobacillaceae bacterium | reverse complement strand
CTGCGGAACGGCCCGCGGAGCCGGTGCGGGCTGCGGCGGCGCGATGGACTTGACGGCGGCCTGCTGACGCATCGGCGCGGCGGCCTCCGTGTCCGTCTGGTAGATCGTTTCGGCTTCGGGCAGAACGGCCATCTTGTAGCTGGGCTCGTTGGCCTCGCGCTGGTTCAGTTCGTCGTGGCGCAGCCGGGTGATGGTGTAGTTTGGGGTTTCCATGTGGATGTTGGGAATCAACACCACATTGACCTTGAAGCGGGTTTCCAGCGCGTGTATGTCGACGCGCTTCTCGTTCAGCAGAAAGGTCGCGACATCGACCGGTAACTGAACGTGGACGGCGCCGGTGTTTTCCTTCATCGCCTCTTCCTGCAGGATGCGCAGGATGTGCAAGGCCGACGACTCGGTGCCGCGGATGTGGCCAGTGCCGTGGCAGCGCGGGCAGGGGTTGTAGCTGGTCTCGCCGAGCGAGGGCTGGAGGCGCTGGCGCGACATTTCCAGCAGGCCGAAGCGCGAGATCTTGCCGGTCTGGACGCGGGCGCGGTCGTGATGCAGGGCGTCGCGCAGGCGGTTTTCGACTTCGCGCTGGTTCTTCGGGTTTTCCATGTCGATGAAGTCGATCACGATAAGTCCGCCGAGGTCCCTGAGGCGCATCTGGCGAGCGATTTCATCCGCCGCTTCGAGGTTGGTGTTGAACGCGGTCTGCTCGACGTCGCTGCCCTTGGTGGCGCGCGCCGAGTTGACGTCGACCGACACCAGCGCTTCGGTGTGGTCGATGACGATGGCGCCGCCGGACGGCAGGTTGACCTGGCGCGAAAACGCCGATTCGATCTGGTGCTCGATCTGGAAACGCGAGAACAGCGGCACATCGTCGTGATAGAGCTTGATCTTGGAGACATTGGCGGGCATGACATGCGCCATGAACTGCTGCGCCTGTTCGTAAATGTCCGGGGTGTCGATGAGGATTTCGCCGATGTCCGCCGAGAAATAATCACGGATGGCGCGGATCACCAGGCTGCCTTCCTGATAGATCAGGAACGCGCCGGGCTGCGAGCCAGACGCGCCGTCGATGGCTTTCCACAGGCTCAGCAGGTAGTTCAGGTCCCACTGGAATTCCTCGGCGGTGCGGCCGATCCCGGCGGTACGGGCAATCAGGCTCATGCCTTCGGGGATGTCGAGCTGCGCCAGGGTGTCGCGCAGTTCGTTGCGCTCCTCGCCCTCGATGCGGCGCGAAACGCCGCCGCCGCGCGGATTGGTCGGCATCAGCACGACATAGCGGCCGGCCAGCGAGACGTAGGTGGTGAGGGCGGCGCCCTTGTTGCCGCGTTCGTCCTTTTCCACCTGGACCAGCAGTTCCTGGCCTTCTTTCAGGTTCTCGGGGACGCGGCCGTTGCCGGGCAGGCAGGCACGGGATATTTCCTTGAACGGCAAGAAGCCGTGACGCTCGCAGCCGTAGTCGACGAATGCGGCTTCCAGACTGGGCTCGACGCGGGTGATGACACCCTTGTAGATGTTGCCCTTGCGTTGTTCCTTGCTGGCGGACTCGATGTCAAGGTCGACGAGCTTTTGCCCTTCGACGATGGCAACCCGGAGTTCTTCCGCCTGGGTTGCGTTGAATAGCATGCGCTTCATTGTTTACTCCCGCGCGCGCGCATACGGGACAGGCCAGACAGCCGCCTAGAGCGAGCGGTTCATGCGATCACAGTTATGGGGTGAGGCTGCATGCTTGGGTGTCCTGTTCCTGGAGAGTTGGAGCCCGGTCCTGCGATGCGCAGCGTGCCGAGGCCGTCTTTCCGGTTCCCGCCTGGGAATCAACCCGGGGCGTGAACATTTATTTCGTATGCTTAATGACGCGTCATTGTTAACATCGCTGCTTCGTCAACTTGCGCGGGGCGGGTGGTTTCGACTGGCCGCGGAGCGGGCAGGAAGTCAGACGGGCCTGCAAGATGACAGCCGGTGAGCGTTTTAACCGGTGTGGTGTACAAGATTCGGGGAAAACACCCCCTGAACCGGCAATAGTGTATATGAAAATGAATGACTTAGCGCAAGATTCGGTCAGGCGGCTCAAGGTCGGCGAAGATCAGGAAGATCAGCGCCTCGACAATTATCTGATGTCGCGTCTGAAGGGCGTTCCCAAAAGCCGTATCTACAAGATGGTCCGCGGCGGCGAAGTGCGCATCAATGGCGGCCGGGTCGATGTCAGCTATCGCCTGCAGCTGGGTGACGAGGTGAGGATTCCGCCGG
>JBGSTQ010000268.1:0-10879 GCA_041736375.1 Thiobacillaceae bacterium | reverse complement strand
GCTATTGCATCCTCAGGCGGGTGGCGACATCACCGATTCCCCCGCTTATTTCGGGCTGATGCGCAGTTTCATCGTTGCCCGCGAGCGCTTTCCGGCGGCGACGACCCAGCTGGCACTGCTGCCCATTCCGCCGCGTCCGGTCGATTCGCGCGACTTGATGCTGCGCGCGATCGTCGCCCGCAACTATGGCTGCACGGCGCTGATTGCCGGTGGTGAATACGAGTCTTGCGGAGACGCCCGCCGCGGCAGCGACCTGACGCCCGATCATCTGTCGGGAGTGGATGCCGATCTTGCCGACAGTGTGGGGGTGCAGTTGATTCCGTATCCGCGCATGGTGTACGTGGAAGACCGTGCCGAATTTCTGCCCGAGTCGGAGGTGCCGCCAGGCGCACGCACCCTGATGCTCGGCGGGGAGGAGTTTCGCCGCCGTCTGGACGCCGGGCTGAAAATTCCCGAGTGGTACAGCTTCCCCGAGGTCATCGCCGAGCTGCACCGCACCTACCCGCCGCGTGACCGCCAGGGCTTTACCGTTTTTTTCACCGGCCTGTCGGGGGCGGGGAAATCCACCCTGGCCCGCGCGCTGGCGGCGCGCCTGATGGAAATGGGCGGGCGTTCGGTCACCCTGCTGGATGGCGATATCGTGCGCCGCCACCTCTCGTCCGAGCTGGGGTTTTCCCGGGAGCATCGCGACATCAACGTGCGGCGTATCGGCTTCGTCGCGTCGGAGATCACCAAGAACCGAGGCATTGCCATTTGTGCGCCGATCGCGCCGTACCGCCAGACCCGGCGAGCGGTCCGCGCAATGATCGAAGCCGTTGGTGGTTTCATCGAAATCCATGTCTCGACGCCGATCGCAACCTGCGAATCGCGTGACCGCAAGGGACTCTATGCCAAGGCTCGGGCGGGCCTGATCCCGGAATTCACCGGGGTGTCCGACCCCTACGAGGTGCCCGAGCATCCCGAACTGGCGATCGATACCACGGGCCTGAATGTGGACGAGGCGATCCAGCGCATCCTGCTGAAGTTGGAGCACGAGGGTTACCTGCGCTGATCGCCCGGACGGCGTGAGGCGCGCACGGTTTGTTGTAATACAATGCCCCGACCATGAAACATGACGCCGCTTCCAGAATTGCACTCGGCCTGCTGAGCCTCATCGAGCACGCCGGTCTTGCGGTGATCACCGTGGCGACGGTGATTGCCGGATTTCTGGAAGTCACGGTGATGGTCGAAGCGCGCACGGTGACCCTGGCGGACCTGCTGCTGATGTTCCTCTATCTCGAAATCCTCGCCATGGTCGCGGTGTATTACCGCTCCGGCCAGCTGCCGGTGCGTTTTCCGATCTACATCGCCATCGTTGCACTGGCTCGCTACATCGTGCTCGACACCAAGAACATGGAGGACTGGCGCATGCTGGCGGTGACCGCATCCATCCTGCTGCTGGCCGTTGCGGTACTGCTGATCCGCTTTGGTCATGTGCGCTACCCCTACGATCAGGACTGACAGCCGCTTGGTGTTGCCGACACGGTCCGCCAAGCCTGGCGCCAGAGTATTCGTCTCCCTGAACGGGATTGAAATCCGCAATGACCGATCCGGTGGCAGACTCTGCCTCCCTGGTCGACCATGATGAAACAGGAGCGTCACGGCGAGGGCTGGAGCGCGTTGATCGAGATTGGCTGCAACATGAATTTGCTTAGTGGTCGTCATGACCTTCCCCCCATTTTTGATACCCACCTGGCGCACTTCGACGAGGCGGTGATCGCGGCTTCACGCCAGCATCCGGTCCTGGTGGATTTCTGGGCCGAGTGGTGCCCACCCTGCCGCATGCTGACCCCGATCCTCGAACGCGTGATCCATGCGCTCGGCGGCAAGATCCGCCTGGCCAAGATCGAGGTCGACGAGGGCGACAACATGAAGCTGGCCGGGCGTTATGGCCTGCGCGGATTCCCCACGGTATTGCTGTTCGTCGATGGCGAGATCCGCGGCCGCTTCAGCAGCGCCAAACCGGAACACTGGGTGCGCGAGTTCATCGCCGAGCACACCGGCATCGACGCCTGATGGAACTCACCCCTGCTCTGCTGCAACTTGCCACCCAGGCGCTCGATCTGGTGCTGGATTTCAATCGCCCGGCCGATGCCGTGCTGTCGGCATTCTTTCGCGACCACAAGAAACTTGGCGCGCGTGACCGTGCCTTTGTGGCCGAAGCGGTGTTCGGCGTGTTGCGGCGCTATCGCTATCTGTCGGTGGTGGTGCCGGCGGCCAATCCGCGCACGCTGATCATCGCCTGGCTGATCAAATCGCGCGGCATGAGCGGCGCCATGCTGGAGAAATTCGCCAAGCCGGAGCTCATCGCCCATATTCGCGGCGCCAGGACGGACGATCTGCCGCTGGCGGTCAATGCGGAATTGCCCGACTGGGTGATCGAAAAATTGCAGTCGTCGATGAGCGACGCCGACATCCTCGCGCTCGGTCGTGCGCTGCAGCAGCCCGCGCCGCTGGATGTCCGGGTGAACGCCCACAAGGCCAGCCGCGAGACCGTGCTGGAGACGTTGCGCGGCGAGGGATTTGCGGTCGAGGCGACACCCTATTCGCCCTGGGGCATTCGCTTCAGGGACCATCCGGCGATCAACCGCCATCCGCTGTTTCTCGACGGCAGCCTGGAAGTGCAGGACGAGGGCAGCCAGCTGCTGGCCTTGCTGCTCGGCGCGCGGCGTGGGGAAATGGTGTGCGACTTCTGCGCCGGTGCAGGCGGCAAGACCCTGGCCATCGGCGCCATGATGGCCAACAGCGGGCGGCTGTATGCCTTCGACGTGGCGGAAAAAAGGCTCGCCAACCTGAAGCCGCGGCTGGCGCGTTCGGGGCTGTCCAATGTCATGCCCCAGCTGATCGCTTCCGAAAACGACACCCGGGTCAAGCGACTGGCGGGCAAGCTCGACCGCGTGCTGGTCGACGCGCCGTGTTCGGGGCTCGGCACCCTGCGTCGCAACCCCGATCTCAAGTTTCGTCAGTCGCCCGAGAGCGTGGCCGAGCTGACCCGCAAACAGGCAGCCATCCTGCACGCGGCGGCGAAGCTGCTGAAACCGGGCGGCCGGCTGGTCTATGCTACCTGCAGCCTGCTGCCGGAGGAAAACGAGGCCATAGTCGAAGCGCTGCTGGCGCAAGGCGGATTTGCCATGCTGCCGGTCAACGAATTGCTGGCGCAGCACAGGATTCCGCTCGACACCGGCGTCACCCTCAGGCTGTCGCCGGTGGCGCACGCAACGGACGGCTTTTTTGCCGCCGTCCTGGTCAAGAATGGCGCTTGACCCGTCAGGTCTTTGACGTTATCAATGCGGCATTTCTCTCTGGACGGTCCGAATTGCCCGACATGACCGCTTCGTCCCTCCACCCGCAAGAGGTAGGCCGTGGTTGCAAAGCCGCTGAAGCGGCAACAACCACGCTCCATCCCGATACGCTGGGCACGCTGTGCGGCCTGTTCCGCGCTCGCGTTGCGGCGTCGCCGGACCAGGTCGCCTATCGCCAGTTCGACGAGGCGCGCAACACCTGGGTGAACTTCACCTGGGCACAGGTGGCGGCCGAGGTGCTGCGCTGGCAGGCTGCCCTGGCGAAAGAAGGCCTGGCCCCCGGCGACCGCGTGGCGCTGATGCTGAAAAACAGCGTCGAGTGGGTGATCTTCGACCAGGCCGCGCTGGGTCTGGGGCTGGTGACGGTGCCGCTGTATCTGGACGACCGGCCAGACAATGCGGCCTACATACTCGATCATGCCGACGCCAGACTGCTGCTGGTTGAAGGCAAGTTCCAGCACAAGAAACTGGCCGAGATCGCCGGCTCCGCGCACAGCCTGCAGCGTATTGTCAGTCTGGTCGCACCCGAAAACGGCCTGGCGCCTGACTTGAGCGCGCGCTTCGCGGTCGCTGCCGACTGGCTGGCGGGGGCAGCCGGCACGCCGATCCCCGAGCGCCATCTGTCTGCCGATCTGCTGGCGAGCCTGGTCTACACCTCGGGTACCACCGGGCGGCCCAAGGGCGTGATGCTGACCCACGAGAACCTGCTGTGGAACGCCTACTACGCGTCGCAGTGCGCGGATTTCGGCCCGCGCGAAACCTTCCTCTCCTTCCTGCCGATGTCGCACACCCTGGAGCGCACCGGCGGCTATTACCTGCCGATGCTGCTCGGCGCCGAGGTGGCCTACGCGCGCTCGATCGCCCATCTTGCGCAGGACCTGCAGGCCATCCGCCCCACGATCCTGGTTTCTGTGCCGCGCATCTACGAGCGGTTCCACACGCGCATCCTCGACAGTCTGGAAAAGAAGGGGCTCGCCGCGCGTCTGCTGTTTAGGCTGGCGGTGTGGGTCGGCTGGCGCCGCTTCGAGCGCGGTCAGGGGCGGGCATCGTGGACGCCGGAACAGCTGCTGTGGCCGCTGCTGCAAAAACGGGTGGCGGGCAGCGTCACCGAAAAACTCGGCGGGCAGCTGAAAATGGCGATTTCCGGCGGCGCCGCGCTTTGCCCACAGATCGCGCGGGTGTTCGTCGGCCTCGGCGTGCCGATATTCCAGGGCTATGGACTGACCGAAGCCAGCCCGGTGGTGACGGTGAACCGCCCCTGGTCCAACGTGCCGTCCAGCATCGGCCAGCCGCTGCCCGGGGTCGAGGTGAAGATCGGCGAAGACGACGAGCTGCTCACGCGCAGCCGCTGTCTGATGCGCGGCTACTGGAAGAACGAGGAGGCCACCCGCGCCATGATCGATGCCGAAGGCTGGCTGCACACCGGCGACCAGGCCCGCGTCGACGCCGACGGTCACTACACCATTATCGGCCGCATCAAGGACATCATCGTGCTCAGCAATGGTGAGAAGGTGCCACCCGGCGACATGGAGTCCGCCATCCTGCTCGACCCCCTGTTCGAGCAGGTCATGGTGGTCGGCGAAGGCAAACCCTATCTGGCTGCGCTGATCATATTGAACGAGGAACACTGGCAGGCCTTTGCCGCGAGCCTCAATGTCGACCCTCGAGATCCCGAGACCCTGCGCAATGCCAAGGTGGTGAAGGCACTGACCCGCCACGTGGCACACCATCTCAAGCATTTCCCGGGCTATGCTCAGATCCGTCGCCTGCACCCCGAACTCAAGCCCTGGACGGTGGACGAAGGTCTTTTGACCCCCACCCTCAAAGTCAGACGCAACCAGGTTCTCGACCGTTACCGCGCGGTGGTCGAGGCCATGTATGCCGATTTCGCGCGTTGAATTCAATACAGACAAGGGAGAAATTCATGCTGTTGCATCGTTTGAACCGCCTGGCCATGGGCCTGGCACTTGCAGGTTGCGCGCACGTCGTACACGCCGCCGGTTTTGCCCTGATCGAACAGAACGCCAGCGGTCTCGGCAATGCCTATGCCGGCCAGGCGGCCAGCGCGCAGGATGCCAGCACGATCTTTTTCAATCCGGCGGGGATGACCTTGCTGCCCGGACGCCAGCTGGTTGTGGCCGGCCACCTGATCAAACCCTCGTCAGAATTTTCCGGAACCGTCAGCGCCCCGTTTCCGGTTGGCGGGGGGGAAGGCGGCGATGCTGGCGATTGGGCCTTGGTGCCCAACGCCTACTTCAGCTACCAGGTCACTCCGGACGTCTATCTCGGTGTGGGGTTGAACAGCCCCTTCGGCCTAAAAACGGAATACGACGATGACTGGATGGGGCGCTTCCAGGCGGTCAAGTCCGAACTCACAACGATCAACCTCAATCCGTCCATCGCCTACAAGGCGTCGGATACGCTTTCGATCGGCGCTGGCCTGAACATCCAGTGGATCGAGGCCGATCTGACCAACAACGTCCCGATCATTCCCCCCGGCATCTTCCCGCTGGTCAAGATCAACGGCGATGACTACGGCTGGGGCTACAACCTCGGGCTGTTGTGGCAGCCCAGCCCCGCAACCCGGGTCGGCCTCGCGTACCGGTCCGAGATCGATTATGAGCTGGAAGGTTCTTCAAGTACCTCGGGACCGTCGGTCGCCCTTTTGAATGGCCCAGTCACCGCGGAAGTCACCCTGCCGGATAGCGCCTCACTGAGCCTTTTCCATCAATTGAGCCCGCAATGGGATGTGCTGGCCGATATCACCTGGATGGGCTGGAGCGATTTCGACAAATTGGCGATCGAGGGAACCGTCAACAAAACCACGCCCGAGAACTGGGATGACAGCATGCGCTATTCGCTGGGCGTCAACTACCACCTGAACAGCGAAATCACCCTGCGCGGCGGAATCGCCTACGATGAAACCCCCGTTTCAGATACCTACCGTACTCCGCGCATTCCCGACGAGAGCCGCACCTGGCTTGCCTTTGGCGCGCAATACAGGCTGGCCAAACAAGGGGTGCTGGATGTGGGTTATGCGCATCTTTTCGTCAAGGATTCCAGCCTTTACAGCACTGACAATGGCACCCTCCTTGATGGTTCATACGAGAATTCCGTTGACATCATCAGTGCGCAATACACCCACAGCTTCTGATCTGTTGATCCGGTCATGAGCGAGGCGCGCTGCGGCGCGCCTTTTTTTGTTTGCCGCCTCGCTATAATTCCCGCTCTCACGTTCAGGTGTCTCGCATGGCCCAACCCATTCCCTTCGACAACCTGCTGACGCGCCTCATCGACGACTTTCATAACGTTGTCCTGCTGTGGCAAGTGGGTGTGCTGGTGGCGTGCGCACTGGTGGCCTGGGGCATCATGCGGCTCGCCAGGCCCTATTTCGACAAGCCGAATACCCTTTGGTCAGCCGGGCGGGTCGGGATCCGCCGGGTAGGGTTCCCGCTGGCCATGTTGCTGACGCTGTTGCTGGGGCGTGAATTGGCGGGCATCTGGCTGGCGAATACGCACTTGCTGAATCTGGCGGTGCCGCTGCTGCTGTCGCTGGTGGGGGTGCGGCTGGTAATCTATGCGCTGCGCATCGTGTTCGAGCCGCGTGCATCGCTGCGGATGTGGGAACGCAGCGCCTCGTGGTTGATCTGGGGCGCGTTCGCGCTGCACATCACCGGCCTGCTGCCGCGCATCCACGCCGCGATGGAGGCGTTGTCGTTCCAGTCGGGCAGCCACCGCTTCTCGCTGTGGCTGCTGTTCCAGGCAGCGGTGGTCATCGTGGTGGCGATCATCGTCGCGCTGATGCTGGCACGCCTGGTCGAAAGCCGCTTGCTGGGTGTCACCCAGATGAACCTGTCGCTGCGCATGGCGCTTGCCAAGGCTGCGCGCACGGTATTTCTGATTCTGGCGGTGCTGGTGGCGCTGCCAGCGGTGGGGATCGATCTCACCGTGCTGTCGGTGTTTGGCGGCGCACTCGGCGTGGGCATCGGTTTCGGCCTGCAGAAGGTCGCCAGCAATTATATTTCCGGCTTCATCATTCTGCTCGACCGCTCGGTGCGCATCGGCGATCTGGTGACGGTGGACAACAAATACGGCGAAGTCAGCCAGATCAATACCCGCTATACCCTGCTCAAATCGCTGGACGGCACCGAAAGCATCGTCCCCAACGAAACCCTGATCACCCAGACGGTGGTCAATCATTCGCTGTCCAAGCCCAACGTCAGGGTGGCGCTGCCGGTGCAGGTGTCCTATGAAACGGATCTGGATCAGGCCGAAGCGCTGATGCTTGAGGCGGCGCACGACCAGAAGCGGGTGATCTTCGACGACCCGGAAAATCTGCCCAGGGTGTTTCTGAAGGATTTTGCCGACAATGGCATCGTGCTGGAGCTGGCCGTGTGGATACGCGATCCGTCCGAGGGGCAAAACAATCTGCGCTCGGACATCAACTGGGCGATCTGGCGACGGTTCAAGGCTGCCGGAATCGAGATTCCCTTTCCGCAGCGGGTGGTTCATCTGGCGTCAGCGAAGCGGGCCGATGGATAAATCCATGGCTATTTATGGGGTTTATCCGTATATTGCCGGACACTATTGTCCTTTTTCAGGAAACACAAAGCATGCAATTAGGCTTGATTGATCTTCCCTGGTGGGGCTATGTGCTGGTCACGCTGGGATTGACCCATATCACCATCGCCGCCGTCACCATTTTCCTGCACCGTTCGCAAGCGCACCGCGCGGTCGATCTGCACCCTGCCGTCAGCCACTTTTTCCGCTTTTGGCTGTGGCTCACCAGCGGCATGGTTACCAAGGAATGGGTGGCCATCCACCGCAAGCACCACGCCAAATGCGAAACTCCCGAAGACCCGCACAGCCCGCAGACACGCGGCATCAAGAAAGTCTTCTGGGAAGGTTCCGAACTGTATCGCGCCGAGGCCAAGGTGGTCGCGACCCTGGAAAAATACGGCCATGGCACGCCTGACGACTGGGTCGAGCGCAATCTCTATACTCGCCATTCCGCACTGGGGATCGGCCTGATGATGGCGATCGACGTCGCGCTGTTCGGCCCCATCGGATTGACGATCTGGGCCGTGCAGATGGCGTGGATTCCGATCACCGCGGCGGGCATCATCAACGGCATCGGCCATTACTGGGGTTACCGCAACTTCGCCTGCGAGGATGCCAGCACCAACATCGTGCCCTGGGGCATCCTGATCGGCGGCGAGGAACTGCACAACAACCACCACGCCTACGGGACTTCGGCGCGCTTGTCCAACAAGTGGTACGAATTCGATATTGGCTGGCTGTACATCAAGCTGATGAGCTATGTTGGCCTCG
This sequence comes from Thiobacillaceae bacterium, assembly GCA_041736375.1. Taxonomy (GTDB): domain Bacteria; phylum Pseudomonadota; class Gammaproteobacteria; order Burkholderiales; family Thiobacillaceae; genus Thiobacillus. The sequence goes on along the minus strand of JBGSTQ010000268.1, from coordinate 2,207 downwards.
CCAAGGTGCGCAAGCTCGCCCCAACGGTCAAGTGGCAGCACGCCAGGCCACTCTGCGATTTCGACAACCTGCAGGCGATCATCACCCACCGCTATGACGTGCTGACCCGTTACGTTCGCGCGACCCGCCAGGAATATGCTGCCGAGATCGAAAAGCTCAAGGCCAGCGCGAGCCTGCCGCAGGGCTGGAACCTGAAGACTTTCCGGCGCTGGCTGTTGCGCGAGTCGGCCGAACTGGGCGACGCCGACAAGGCCGAACTCGACAGCGTGCTGGGCAAGAGCGAGCGTCTGCGGACGCTGTATCGCATGCGCCAGGAACTGGTCGCGATCTGGGGACGTTCCACCGCCAGCCGCGAACAGCTGCTGGAACAGCTGCAGGGCTGGTGCAAGCGCGCCGAAGAGAGCGGGATCCAGTCGCTGCGCGACTTCTCGGTGCGACTGCGCCGCTACGCCTGACCCCACCAGCTTCATTGACCCCCGGCGCGGCCGGGGTTTTTTGTGTCCTCAGCATCGAGGGGGGCGATTCAGGCGCAATGGCCCAATAAAAAACCCGTCAGTGACGGGTTTTTTATTGGGCGACACAAACTCGAGACTTACTTGAGCTTGGTTTCCTTGTACTCGACATGCTTGCGAGCCTTGGGATCGTATTTCATGATCGCCATCTTCTCAGGCATGGTCTTCTTGTTCTTGGTCGTGGTGTAGAAGTGGCCGGTGCCCGCTGTGGACTCCAGCTTGATTTTTTCGCGTCCGCCTTTTGCCATGATGGAGCTCCTTAAACCGCTTCGCCGCGTGCGCGCAGCTCGGCCAACACGACGTCAATGCCGTTCTTGTCGATGGTACGCAGCGCCGCATTGCTCAGGCGCAGACGGATCCAGCGATTCTCGCTTTCGACCCAGAACCGGCGATATTGCAGGTTGGGCAGGAAACGACGCTTGGTTTTGTTGTTGGCATGGGAAACGTTGTTCCCGACCATGGGCTTCTTGCCCGTAATGACGCATACGCGAGCCATGATGCTGCTCCAGTGGGGTGGTAGGTAAATTCGAAACCGCGATTTATACCACAGTCCGGACGGGCTGGGCAAGCGTCGCAAGCCGCTACATCTGACCGGTTTCCATGAAGGATAGCGACGACGGGCCGGCCACGATGAAATGGTCGAGCACGCGGATGTCGACCAGGGCGAGCGATTCCGATAGCCGTCGGGTGAGCAGGCGGTCGGCCTGGCTGGGCTCGGCGACGCCGCTGGGGTGGTTGTGGGCGAGGATCAGGGCGGCGGCATTGTGCGCCAGCGCGCGCTTGACGATCTCCCTCGGGTAGACACTGGTCTGGGTCAGGGTGCCGCGAAACAGTTCTTCCACCGCCAGCACGCGGTTCTGCGCATCGAGAAACACGCAGCAGAAGACCTCGTACTCCTTGTCGCGCAAGCACAAGCGCAGGTAATTGCGCACTGCCTGCGGCGAGTCGAGCGCGTCACTTGCGCGCATGTCCTCCGCCAGCGTGCGCCTCGCCATTTCCATTACCGCCTGCAACAGGGCGTATTTGGCCTCACCCACCCCGGGGGCGGCGCAGGCGGCTTGCCGGTCGGCGCGGCACAGCCCACCGAGGCCGCCGAAGCGCTCGATCAGTTCGCGTCCTAGATCGACCGCGCTCTTGCCCGTCACCCCGGTGCGCAGGAACACGGCGACGAGTTCGGCGTCACTCAGGAATCCGGCGCCCCGCGCCAACAATTTCTCGCGCGGTCGCGCGTCTTTCGGCCAGTCGCGAATCGCCATTTCATGCCCTCTCCCGTAGAATCCGCCCCATTGTTGCGCAATTGCGCGGGAAGCGAGATGGTCAGTTCGGCTGCACACAAAATCATATTGGGCGTGACGGGGGGGATTGCCGCCTACAAGGCGGCGGAACTTTGCCGGCTGCTGGGCAAGGACGGCGCCGAAGTCCGGGTGGTGATGACGGAGGCGGCGCAGCGCTTCGTCACGCCGCTGACCTTTCAGGCCCTGTCCGGCAGGCCGGTGCTGACCTCGTTGTGGGACGCCGCCAGCGGCGGCGGGATGGATCACATCGGGCTTACTCGCGAGGCCGACCTGATCCTCGTTGCACCCGCCTCGGCCGATTTCCTCGCCCGGCTGGCACAGGGGCGCGCGGACGACCTGCTCGCAACCGTGTGCCTGGCGCGCACCTGTCGGCTGGCGGTTGCGCCGGCGATGAACCGGG
>JBGSTQ010000252.1:0-2456 GCA_041736375.1 Thiobacillaceae bacterium | reverse complement strand
CGCGGGTCAGCGTCGCGGCGCCCGGGCTGCACGAAGGTTTCGCGCGCCTGCCGCATGCCGATCATCTGCAGCGCGTGGCCGATGCCTTCACCCCAGGTCTGCTTGACGGCAAGGATCTGGTGATCGTGGTGGAGGAAGACGAGGCACGCGCCAGGGTGGCTTCAGACGCGGCGCGCGCGCGCCAGATCCCGGTCAACGTCGCGGACAAGCCCGAACTGTGCAGCTTCATCCTGCCTTCGATCATCGACCGCTCGCCGATCATGGTGGCGGTGTCCAGCGGCGGCGAGTCTCCGGTGCTGGCACGCATGCTTCGTGCACGGCTGGAAACCCTGATTCCCGCGGCCTACGGGCGCCTCAGCGCGCTGGCTTCACGCTGCAAGGGCCGCGTGCGCGCGGCCATCGAGCCGGAGCAGCGCCGTGTCTTCTGGGAAAAAGTGTTTCTCTCGCCGGTGGCCGAAATGGTGTTTTCCGGTCGCGAGCAGGAAGCCGAAGCCCGACTCGAGGAAATGATCAGGGAAGGTGCCCAGCACGAGATCAGCCGCGGCGAGGTGTATCTGGTCGGCGCCGGACCCGGCAACCCCGACCTGCTGACATTCCGCGCCCTGCGATTGATGCAGCAGGCCGATATCATCGTCCATGACCGTCTCGTCTCCCAGCCGATTCTCGACATGTGCCGGCGTGATGCCGAGCGCATCTATGTCGGCAAGGAACGCGACGACCATGCCGTTCCGCAGGAAGAGATCAACATGATCCTGGTGCGCCTGGCCAAGCAAGGCAAGCGCGTACTGCGCCTGAAGGGCGGCGATCCCTTCATCTTCGGCCGCGGTGGCGAGGAAATCGAAACCCTGGCCGAGCATGGCGTGCCGTTCCAGGTGGTTCCCGGAATCACTGCCGCCGCCGGCGTGGCCTCCTATGCCGGCATCCCGCTGACGCATCGCGACTACGCGCAGTCGGTGGCCTTCGTTACCGGCCACCTCAAGGAAAACACTTTCAATCTCAACTGGGAGGGCATCGCCCGCCACGACCAGACCATCGTCATCTACATGGGCCTGAAAGGCCTGCCGCTGCTGTGCGAAGCGCTGATCAGGCACGGCCTGACCGCCGACACGCCTGCGGCCATCGTGCAGCACGGCACGCTGCCGACCCAGCGGGTCATCACTGGCAATCTAGCCACCCTGCCGGCGTTGGCGGAGGCGGCCAAGCTCAGGGCGCCCACCCTTATCATCGTTGGCAACGTCGTCAGGTTGCGGGAAAAGCTTGGCTGGTACCAGCCCGAACTGCACAGCGAGCAGGTCCACCGCACTCCCCTTGAGGCGCCGGACCAACTCAGCTGATCAGGGGGCGGGAGGCCGCTGCGGCCGCGCGACCCCTTCAGACTGAAGCCTCAGTCGCGACCGGAGGCGCGTGTGTCCATCCGCTGGCTCAGCTGGCGCACCATGCTGCTCGCCAGCTCCTGTTCACCCACCAGCACCTCGACCCCCTGCTCGCGACGCAGCAATTCTGCCTCGTCCTCGCTGTGGCTGCGCACAATGACGTGTATGTGCGGGTTGAGGGTGCGGGCAATTTCGATCATTTTTCGGGCCTGGAAAGCATCAGGGGTGGCGACGACGAGCATCTGCGCGCGCGCAACGTGCGCCTGGATCAATACCGCCGGCTCGGACGCATCACCCGCCACCGCGTGAATGCCGCGTTTGCGGAGACTCTCCACCGTTTCGCGCTGCTGTTCCGCGACGACATACGGCATTCCCTGTGCGTCGAGCGACTCGGCTATGTGCCGGCCCACCCGGCCAAATCCAACCAGGACGACATGCCCGGTCAATTCGTGCGAAGCCACATCGTCAGGCAGCTCGGCAAGCGGATCGTCACGCGTTTCCAGTGTGCGCGCTTGTGGCGAATGCCTGCGAATCCAGGCCTGCGCCGGTTCCACGGCCTGAAAGACCAGGGGGTTCAGCGCGATCGAAATCAACGCACCGGCGAGAATCAGGCTTTGCCCTTCGACGGGCAGCACACCGAGCGCCACGCCCAGCCCCGCGAGAATGAAGGAGAACTCGCCGATCTGGGCGAGGCTGGCGGAGACCGTCAGCGCCGTGTTCAACGGGTAGCGGAACGCCAGTACCAGCAGAAAAGCCGCCAGCGACTTGCCGAACACGATGATGGCGACCACCGTCAGCACCTGCAAGGGCTGTTCCATCAGCACACCCGGATCGAACAGCATGCCCACCGAGACGAAGAACAGCACCGCGAACGCATCGCGCAGCGGCAGCGATTCCTCGGCGGCGCGATAACTCAGCGCCGATTCGCGCAGCACCATGCCGGCGAAGAAAGCTCCGAGCGCGAACGACACGCCGAATAGGGCCGACGAACCGTAGGCGATGCCGAGCGCGGCCGCCACCACGCACAGCGTGAAAAGCTCGCGCGAACCGGTGCGCGCCACCTGCCACAGCAGCCAGGGAAGA
>JBGSTQ010000251.1:0-7062 GCA_041736375.1 Thiobacillaceae bacterium | reverse complement strand
AAATCGCTCGCGCAGCTAGCCGCGCAACGCGAGACCGCCGCGTCCATGCCGCCGCCGGCCGACCCGGCTGACGACACAGCCTTCGAACTCGTCCGCCTGTTCTTCGCCCGGCTGGCCGAACGCTTCCCGCGCGACGCGCTGGTGTTCGACGACAACATCGTCTTCGCACAAAGCTATTTCGACGTGTCCAGTCGCAACCACTACTTTCCCAATACAGGCATTTCGTCGCTCGGCCACGCCATTCCGGCCGCCCTCGGCGCGCGCTGCTTCGCGCCGGACAGCCCCACCTTTGCAATCCTCGGCGACGGCGGCTTCCAGATGTGCGCCATGGAGATGATGACCGCGGTCAACCATGGCATCCCAATCAACGTGGTCGTCATCAACAACGGCACGCTCTCGCTTATCCGCAAGAACCAGTTCCAGCTTTACGGCGAGCGCTACATCGACTGCGACTTTGTCAACCCGGATTTCGAATTGCTCGCGCAGTCGTTTGGCGTCAATCACTATCGCGTCGAAGCCGAGGCCGACCTCGACCGGCTGTTTGCCGGGGCCGACCTCGAAAATGCGATCAATCTCATCGAAATCCTGCTCGACAAACATGCCTTCCCCCGATACCTGTCGGCTCGCTAGCATGGGGGAGCGGATGGCCGCGCATCAGGCGATCGTCCACGACTTTGACGCGCCGGCAATCAGAACCTCCTCCTTCGGCCTCGACGAACAACTCGCCCTGATGACGTCGCTGCACGAATCTCCGGCGCTCTCGCCCATCGCCGGCCGCGCTCGTGCGCAGAACTTCGGCCACGAGGGCCAGGCGATCATCGCAACCTCCCCTGGCTGACGCTGACACAGATTTGGTTCTGGATAGGCGATTACCTGAGCGAAATCCCGCGAACGACATCAGGCAAGCGCTGCTTCGTCATCGGATTGACCGGGTAACGAGGATCGCATTGATGATGCACGCGGCTTCCTGCCAACCCTGAATCACCGGTCAAAACGGCGCAGGACACTCAAACGCAAGCCTCTCCCGCGTCACCGGATGGATCAACTCCAGCGACCAGGCATGCAACAGCAAGCGATCCGCCCGGACCTGCACGGCCGGCGGCGCGTACAGGGAATCGCCCAGAATCGGGTGTCCCAGTTCGCGAAGGTGAAGGCGCAACTGATGCGAACGGCCGGTAACGGGCTCGAGTTCGACGCGGGTGCTGCGGCCGGCTTCATCGTGTCCGAGTACCCGCCAGCGGGTGAGGCTCGGCTTGCCTTGGAGAGGATCGACGATCCGCAAGGGTCGGTTCGGCCAGTCGACGATGATGGGCAGATCGATGGTCCCCCAGTCATCCGCTGCGCTACGGCTTTGCCGCGGCGTATCCAGCCGGCCGGCGACGACCGCGATGTAGCGCTTCTTCACCTCGCGTGCCGCGAATGCCCTGCTCAGTTCGCGCTGCATCGCCGGCCCGCGCGCCATCACCATGAGTCCCGAAGTGGCCATGTCCAGTCGATGCACGGTCAGGGCATCGGGGTAGCGGGCCTGCACGCGAGCGCTCAGGCAGTCCTGCTTGTCGGCGCCGCGCCCCGGCACCGCCAGCAGACCACTGGGCTTCTCCACGATCAACAGGAAGTCATCCAGGTATATGAGTTTCAAGATCGTTTTCGAAAGGTGGCATCAGGTTGCCGCCCCTGATCGGCCTTCACCGGATGTCAGGAGTCAACATCCCGCCGGAGCAGAATCCCATTCAGGTCCGGAGAGGGTGCATTGACCCGGATTATCCATCGGATTGCCAGCCGCATTCACGGCAAGGACGACTCATCCTCATGGGTGCTTGGCAGGCTAGGGCCAAAGCCGGGCCTGATCCGGGGGCAGCAAGGATGATTGCGATGTACATCCGCAAGCCCACAGTTGCCGGCATCGATGAGGTCATGGATCATGCGCGCATGATCGCTTCTTGCCGACCCCTCTTTTGAGCCGCGCCATTCCGCTCTGGACCACCCTGCTCGCGGTCCTTGTCCTCTGCCTGGGCGGTTGCGCCAGCCGGCCCGACACCTCGGCTTCGGCGCAGACCGAAGCACTGCTCGAACTGCCCCCCGACGGTGCTTTCTATCGAAACGGCCACCTGCTGCTGCAATACAGCGTTGACCAGAAAAAAGTCTATCTCAGCGCATCCTGGCCGGTCGACGACCTGAACCCGGAACAGCACAACTACCGCATGACCATGATGGATCTGGTCGCCGAAGAACCAGACAATCCCGTTGACCTTGGGCGTGACTGGCAACAGGTGCGGCTCCTCGGGCAGGACCGCTGGGAGGCGCTGGTCGAGACCCTGCTGAATCAATTCACCCCCGACAGCGAGGCAACCGGCACGCTGGTGACGGTTCAGGGAGTCGACATCGTCCTGCAACGCGACAGCAGCGGCCAACTGCGCAGTTATCCGATGGAGAAAAAGCCGGTCGCGCTGCAGATCGGCAACCGCATCAGCGAGGAACAGTTTTCCGCCTACGCCAACGAGCATCTGAAGGCAGAACTCGCCAGGGAAAGCGGCGATGGCGCACCGGTACTGTTCGCCGTCGGCGACGACGAACTTGGCGGGGCGTTTGTGCTGTTCGACTTCGAGCGCAGGCAATCGGTATTCATTTCGCGGCCGCCCAGTCCGCTGCCACCGGGCCGGCAACTGGGATTCTCGCTGCAGCTGATCGATGCCATAGCCTTGCGCAGCCACGTTTTCAGCGCCATCCGCCATCCTGTCACCATGGTCAACCGGCTTTTCTGGCTGAGCACCCAGTCGCTCGCCGTGATGCTGCCGCATGGCGTTTCGGCAAGCGACACTCTCCCGTCTCCGCTCGCGCCCGGCAAGGCTATGGATCCGGTCGCATGGGAGAAACAACTCGATGAACTCGTCGGCGCCGAGCGATACCGTGGCAGCCTGAAGCCGCTGGTCGATGGCGAAGCTTTTTTTGTGTCGCTGGTCCAGGCCATCCAGGACGCCAAGGAATCGATCGAGATCCGGCTCTATATTTTCGACAGCGACGACTATGCGCTGCGCATTGCCGATCTGCTCAAGCGACGTTCGAACGAAATCAAGGTCAGGGTGCTGGTCGACCGCTTCGGCACCATGGCCGCCGGTCAGGTTCCCTCAAAATCCCCCTACTACTCGCGCAAAAAACCGCCGATTTCGATCGCCGAGTATCTGCGGCAGGATTCGAAGATCGACGTGCGGGTCGTCAACAATCCCTGGCTGACCTCGGATCACACCAAGGTGATCATCGTCGACCGCAGCAAGGCCTACGTCGGCGGCATGAACATCGGCCGCGAATACCGCTACGAATGGCACGATCTGATGGTGAAAGTGGAGGGACCCATCGTCGGTCGTCTGCACAAGGATTTCGACAAGCGCTGGGCGCATACCGGCGTCGGCGGGGATTTCGCTTTTGCCATCGCCGCCATGAAGGACGAAAACCCCTCCGGCGAGGCAGACCGGGCGGACTTCATCGATATCCGCCCGCTCTATACCCGCAGCGGCGAACCGCAGATCCTGCGCGCGCAGCTTGCCGCGATCCGCCGGGCGAAATCCCGTATTTATGTCCAGCAGCCCTACGTCTCGGACGACCAGGTCATCGCCGAACTGATCCGCGCCCGCCGGCGCGGCGTCGACGTGCGCTTCATCCTGCCGGCGCGCAGCGACTCGGGATTCATGAACAGCGCCAATCTCATCGCCGCCCGCGCTTTCATCAACAATGGCATCCGCGTCTATGTCTACCCCGGCATGACCCACGTCAAGGCCGCACTCTACGACGGTTGGGCCATTGTGGGGTCGGCCAATTTCGACAAGCTGAGCCTGCGTATCAACCAGGAAACCAATCTCGCGACGTCGGATCCGGGCTTCGTCAATCAAATCACGCGCGAGTTGTTCGAAGTCGACTTCGCTCGTTCGAAAGAATGGACCGAAGCCAAGCCGGTCACCTGGAGCGACTACATGGGCAAATTCTTCGCCGACCACTTGTAGGTTCAACTGCCGTTTTTTGTCTGTGCCTGCAGCAACGGGGCACGTGCGCAACCGTCCGTGGCGGGAGGGGCGCTTGGCGGAGGCATGGGATGGCTGGCGAGTACGGGGGCAGCCTAGCCCTGCACGCCCTCCAGCAACGTTAATCCCCAGGCCACCCCGAAGCCGTTGGCGTCGCTCATCACCGCGCCCAGACCGCCCTTGCAGCTGTGACCCGACAGATCCATATGCAGCCACGGCGTATCGCCGACGAAGCGCGACAGGAAGCGGGTAGCGAGTATGTGGTCGGCCTCGCCTTCCATGCTGCACTGCTTGACGTCGGCGACAGTGGAATCGAGGCTGCTGTCGTAGTCCTCGGGATAGGGGAAGACGACGATGCGCTCGCCACTGGCGGTGGCGGCACGCGAGGCCTGGTGGGCCAGCGCGCTGGAACTGGCGAACACGCCGGACATGCGGCTGCCCAGCGCGTAGTGCATCGAGCCGGTGAGGGTGGCGAAGTCGGCGATGAGCTCAGGCTTGCCCCTCGCCGCCAGCGTCAGCGTGTCGGCCAGCACCATGCGGCCTTCGGCATCGGTGTGGACGACTTCGATGGTGGTGCCGTTGAGCGCCTTCACCACTTCGTTCTGCCGGTAGGCCTGCGGGCTGATGTGATTTTCGGCGAGCGCGACCCAGCCCTCCAGCGCGACCGGCAGTTTCAGTTTCGATGCGGCGGCGAGGATGCCAAGCACCACCGCCGATCCGTTCATGTCCTCGTGCATGCCCTGCATGTATTTGGCGGGCTTGAGGTTATGGCCGCCCGTATCAAAGCAGATGCCCTTGCCGACGAACGCTACTTTCTTGCCCTTGGTTTTTGGACCCTTGTAGCTGATGCGCACGATCGCCGCGTCCTTCGCCGGCGAGCCCTGTGCCACCGCGCAGAAGGCGCCGGCGCCCATCTTCTTCAGCTTGTCGAAGGCGTATTCCTCGACGGTCCAGCCGTACTGCTTGGCCAGTGCCTGAATGCGCTTTCGGTAGACGCCGGGCGTGAGTTCGTCCGGACCCTGCACGGTGAGGCTGCGGGTGAGTACATTGCCTTCGGCCAGCGCCTGCACGCGGACGAAGCCATCTGCCGACCGGCAGCCAAACAACTGGATGGCCTTGAGTACCGGATCCGCCTTGGATTTCCGCGACGGCAAGGGCACGGAATTGACCAGCGCGACGTATGCCGCCGCCTCGGCGGCGCGTGTCTTGAATGCCTCCTCGCCGAACACCGCGAGGGTCAGCGATCCGGGACGCTCGGCCAACAGCAAGGCAAGCGCCTTGCGAACCAGTTCGTGGGTTTCGAACGTGCTGGCGTCGGCCTTGAGCATCGCCGCGACCATCAGCGTTCCGCCGGGCAACTGCACCGCCACCGGCGATTTGGGCAGTGCGTCGATCTTGATGTCGCGCCGTTTCATCACGGCCTTGAGTTCGACCACGCCCGGCACGTCGGGCAGGGATTTGGAAACGGGCAGCAGCAGCAGCGCATGACCCGCGTTCCCCAGTTGTTTCAGGGTGATTTCCTGTTTGTTTTCAGTGAGTTTAGGCAGCATGAAGATTCCTTGTGCATGGCGTTTTTCTTGATGGTTGGCGGGGTTTCCCGGATAATTCGGCGTTTGCTTATTTAAGCAACTTTTTCCAGCGCATTTTCCGCCCCATCCAACAAGGGTAACCGAATGAAGATTGAAGACAAGAAACGCGTGCTGCGCGAAATGGTGTTGCATCGCCGTTTTGAAGAGCGCTGCTATCAGGCCTACATCGAGCGCAAGATCGGCGGCTTCCTCCACCTCTATCCCGGTCAGGAAGCGTGCTGCAACGGCGTGATGGAAGCGGCGCGTCCCGGCCATGACTACGTCATCACCGGCTACCGCGACCACGTCCACGCGATCAAGTGCGGCGCCGACCCGAAGGAAGTGATGGCCGAGCTGTACGGCAAGGAAACCGGATCGAGCAAGGGACGCGGCGGCTCGATGCACATCTTCGACGTCAGCAAGCGCTTCATGGGCGGCTATGCGCTGGTCGGCGGCCCCTTCCCGCTGGCAGCCGGCATCGCCAAGGCGATCCAGCTAAAGGGCGGCGACGAGATCGCCATCTGCTTCCTCGGCGACGCCGCCAACAACCAGGGCACCTTCCACGAAACCCTCAACATGGCCGCACTGTGGAAGCTGCCGGTGCTGTTCGTGTGCGAGAACAACCTCTATGGCATCGGCACCGCCATCGACCGCTCCACCGCCGTGGTGCACCAGCACAAGCGCGTGGCCGCCTACAACATCCCGGCTGACGAATGCGATGGCCAGGACATCGAAGTCGTCTACGAGCACGCGCGCAAGGCAGTCGACCACGTGCGTTCTGGCAAGGGCCCCTTCTTCCTCGAGCTGATGACCTACCGTTATCGCGGCCACTCGATGTCCGACTCGCGAGGCTACCGCTCGCGCGAGGAAGAAGAACTCTGGAAGCAGCGCGACCCCATCTTCATCCTGCGCGACCGTCTGATCGCCGCCGGCGAACTGACGATGGACGCTTTCGAGACGATGGAAAAGGAAACCGACGCCTACATCGAGAACGAAGTCATCAAGTTCTCCGAGGATTCGCCCGAACCGCGTGTCGAGGACCTCGAAAAATACGTTTTCGCCGACCGTGAAACCCAGCTCCCGTGGCTAACGGGTAAATCCGCTTAAATTCAAGGATCAAACAGCATGGCAAACATCATGTACTGGGAGGCGATCCAGCGCGCCCACGACGAAGAAATGGCGCGTGACCCGCTGGTCATCTGCCTGGGCGAGGACATCGGCGTGGCCGGCGGCACCTACAAGGCGACCAAGGGCCTGTATGAAAAATACGGCCCGCTGCGCGTGATGGACACGCCGATTTCCGAGGGCGGCTTCACCGGCCTGGCGACCGGCGCCTCCTTCCTCGGCGTGCGCCCCATCGTCGAGATCATGTCGGTCAACTTCGCCTGGCTGGCGATGGACCAGATGTTCAACTCCGCCGCCAAGGTGCGCTACATGTCGGGCGGCCAACTGACCGCGCCTTGCGTGTTCCGCTCCGCCGG
>JBGSTQ010000242.1:0-3427 GCA_041736375.1 Thiobacillaceae bacterium | reverse complement strand
CCTGCGCGAGCTGAACCTGCCGGTAGGGCGCCTCAAGACCGGCACGCCGCCGCGCATCGATGGCCGCAGCATCGATTACGGCCAGACCCAGGTGCAGCCGGGCGACGACCCGGCGCCGGTGTTCTCCTTCATGGGCGATGCGGCCATGCATCCCGAGCAACGCCCGTGCTGGATCACCCACACGACCGCACAGACGCATGAAATCATCCGCGGCGGCCTCGACCGCTCGCCGATGTACACCGGCGTCATCGAGGGGGTGGGGCCGCGCTACTGTCCGTCGATCGAGGACAAGATCACCCGCTTCGCCGACAAGGCCAGCCATCAGATCTTCCTCGAACCGGAGGGACTGACGACCCACGAAATCTACCCGAACGGCATTTCGACCTCGCTGCCGTTCGACGTGCAGCTCGCCATCGTGCGCTCGATCCCCGGCCTCGAGAATGCACACATCCTGCGTCCCGGTTATGCCATCGAGTACGACTATTACGATCCGCGCAACCTCAATGCTTCGCTCGAGACCAAGTCGATCGGCGGGCTTTTCTTTGCGGGGCAGATTAACGGCACCACCGGCTACGAAGAAGCCGCCGCGCAGGGTCTGCTCGCCGGGATCAATGCCGGCCTGCAGGTGCAGGGCAAGGACGCCTGGAGCCCGGGCCGGCACGAAGCCTATCTCGGCGTGCTGGTAGACGATCTCATTACCCGCGGTGTCTCCGAGCCCTACCGCATGTTCACCAGCCGTGCCGAGTACCGCCTGCAGCTGCGCGAGGACAATGCCGACATGCGGCTGACCGAAGCCGGACGCATCCTTGGTGTGGTCGACGATGCGCGTTGGGATGCTTTCAACCGCAAACGCGATGCAGTTTCACGTGAAACCGAGCGGCTCAAGGCGACCTGGGTCAACCCGGACATTCTGCCGGCCGAGGATGCCACCCGCCTGATCGGCCAGCCGATCGACCACGAATACAGCCTGTTCGAGCTGCTGCGCCGCCCCAACCTGAACTATGCGCAGGTGCTCGCGCTGCCAGGTGGCGGGGACGGGGAGGCCGATCCGCGCGTCGCCGAGCAGGTCGAAATCGCCGCGAAGTATCAGGGCTACATCGACCGCCAGAACGCGGAGGTCGACCGGCAGCGCGAGCAGGAAACTCTGCGCCTGCCGCCGGACCTCGATTACAGCCTGCTGACAGGCCTGTCGATGGAAGTGCGCCAGCGTCTGCAGAAGGCGCGCCCTGAGACGCTGGGGCAGGCGGCGCGCATGCAGGGGATTACCCCGGCGGCGATTTCGGTACTGCTGGTTTACGCCAAACGCGGCTTCAAGCCGGACGAGCAGCAAAAAAGCGCATGACCGTCGAACACCAACTTTCGGCGGGGATCGCCGCCCTTGGGCTCACATTGCCCGACGGTGCCAGCGCGAAACTCCTGGCTTACCTGGCACTGCTGGACAAGTGGAACCGGGTATACAACCTGACCGCGGTGCGCGACGCCGAGCGCATGGTCAGCCATCATCTGCTGGATTCGTTGGCGGCGGTGCCGGTTCTCGATTCCTTGCTCGGAGCGCTTTCACCCTCTCCCCAACCCTCCCCCCTAAAGGGGGAGCCCCCCGCCGGGGATAAAGGGGCAAGCGTGATGCGCAAGCCGATCAATGTACTTGATGTCGGCAGCGGCGGCGGCCTGCCGGGGATTCCTCTGGCGATCGCGAGGCCCGAATTGCAGGTGACCCTGATCGACAGCATCGCCAAGAAAACCGCTTTTTTGCTGCAGGCAAAGGCCGAACTGGGGCTGGAAAACCTGAATGTTGTCACGGGCCGGGTGGAGGACTTCCACCCGGACACCGGATTCGACGTCGTTACCTCGCGCGCGTTTTCCGACCTCAAGGAATTCGTCACGCTGACCCGCCATCTGCTCCAGCCGGACGGTCGATGGCTGGCGATGAAGGGCTTGTATCCGCACGAAGAGATTGCTGGGCTGCCGCCTGGCGTGAAAGTGAGCGCTGACCACGCCCTCGTCGTGCCGGGACTGGAAGCGACCCGCCATTTGATCGTACTGGAGAGAACTGCATGAGAATCATGGCGATCGCCAACCAGAAGGGCGGTGTCGGCAAGACAACGACGGCGGTCAACCTCGCCGCCAGTCTGGCCGAACTCGGGCAGCGCGTGCTGCTGGCCGACCTCGACCCGCAGGGCAATGCGACCATGGGCGCGGGCATCGAAAAGCGCACCGCGCTGCCGACCGTGTACCAGATCCTGCTCAATCAGGTGAGCGTGCGTGACGCGCGGATGCACTCGGTGCCGGGCCATTTCGACGTCATCCCGGCCAACCGCGAACTCGCAGGAGCAGAGATCGACCTGGTGAATCTGGAACAGCGCGACCTGCGGCTGAAGGTCGCGCTGGCGCAGGTCGCCGATGATTATGATTTCATCCTGCTCGACTGCCCGCCGACGCTCAATCTCCTGACCGTCAACGCGTTTGCCGCGGCGCAGTCGGTGCTGATCCCGATGCAGTGCGAGTATTACGCGCTCGAGGGCCTGACCGATCTGGTCGCCACCATCAAGAAGGTCAAGCAGCGGCTCAATCCGGGGATTCAGATCGAAGGGCTGCTGCGGGTGATGTTCGATCCGCGCAGCACGCTGGCGCAGCAGGTGTCGGACCAGCTCAAGGACCACTTCGGCGACAAGGTGTTCGACACCGTCATACCGCGCAACGTGCGGCTCGCCGAGGCGCCAAGCCACGGCTTGCCGGTGCTGGCCTACGACCGCCAGTGCAAGGGGGCGAAAGCCTACATCGAACTGGCGGAAGAGACGCTCAAGCGCGCCGGCATCACAGCAAGGGAGACAGAATAATGGCCAAACTTAAGGGACTCGGGCGCGGGCTCGACGCGCTGCTTAGCGGCGAGGACAGCGCCGCGCCGCCGCAGGGCGATTTGCGGATGCTGGCGGTGACCCAGCTCAAGCCCGGCAAATACCAGCCGCGCACCCAGATGGACAGCGAATCGCTGCAGGAGCTGGCCGACTCGATCCGCGCGCAGGGATTGATGCAGCCGATCCTGGTGCGTGAAATGGCCGGCGGCTACGAAATCATCGCCGGGGAACGGCGCTGGCGCGCGGCCCAGTTGGCCGGACTGAACGAAGTTCCGGTGCTGGTGCGCGAGGTGGCCGACGACGCCGTGGCGGCAATGGCGCTGATCGAGAATATCCAGCGCGAAGACCTCAATGCCATCGACGAGGCCCACGGCCTGCAGCGCCTGATCCACGAATTCGGCATGACCCATGACGCCGTGGCCCAAGCCGTCGGCAAGTCGCGCACGACGGTATCCAACCTGTTGCGCCTGCTCAACCTGTCGCGACCGGTGCAGGACATGCTCACTGCCGGCCTGATCGAAATGGGCCACGCCCGCGCGTTGCTGCCCCTGCACGCGGGGGTGCAGCGCGAG
>JBGSTQ010000237.1:0-6928 GCA_041736375.1 Thiobacillaceae bacterium | reverse complement strand
GACGCCACCGAAACCCGCGCCTGCCAAGCCTGCAGCGGTCAAGCCGCAGCAGACGGCGGCGAGCCGGCCGGCGACGACGGCCTTTGTCGTACAGCTGGCCGCACTGAAGGATGCCAAACGGGCGGGCGAACTGAAAAAGCGTGCCGCCCGGTCGGGCTTGCCGGTCTATACCGACCGGGCCGGTGAGCTGACCCGCGTCCGGGTGGGGCCGTTTGCTTCGCGTGAAGAGGCGGTGTCGGCGGCGGTAAAGCTTGCCGAAACAGGACTGCCGGGACAAATACTCAGCCAATGACCTCGCTCGACCTGATCGTGCTGCTGGTCGTGGTGCTGGCCGTGGTGCGGGGCCTGATGCGCGGCATGGTGGACACGCTGTTTTCGCTGGCCGCCTGGGTGCTGGCCTTTGTCATGGGAAAATGGGGCGCCTCGCTGGTGGGACCGATGCTGCCAGGGGTGATGGGCAGTCAGGCGATTCGCTATTTCGCCGGCTTTGCCGTCGTTTTTCTCGTCGTGCTGATCACGGTCAGGCTGCTCAGTTACTTCTTCACGTCTATGATCAAGGCTGCGGGGCTGGGGACCGTGGACAAGGTGCTCGGCGGCGTGCTCGGGCTGGCCAAGGGCGCGGTCATCCTGGTCGGATTTACCCTGGCGGCCGGGCTTACTTCGCTGCCTCGTACCGACTTCTGGACGCAGGCGGCGATGTCGGGCAGTCTGGAGGCGATGGCCAAACCGGTCTTGCCCCTGATCCCCGCGGACGTGGCCAAGCATGTACGCTTTGAATAACTTCTGAACGGATTTACATCATGTGCGGTGTCATCGGCATTGTCGCCAATACAGCGGTCAACCAGTTGCTTTATGACGGGCTGATGGTGTTGCAGCATCGCGGGCAGGATGCCGCGGGCATCGTCACCGCGGAGGGCAACCGCTTTCACATGCACAAGGGCCAGGGCCTCGCGCGCGATGTCTTCCGCACCCGCGACATGCGCAATCTGCTGGGCGACATGGGGGTGGCGCATGTGCGCTATCCGACCGCAGGCAGCGCCTCGTCGAGTGCCGAATCGCAGCCGTTCTATGTCAATTCTCCCTATGGCATCGTGCTCGGTCACAACGGCAACCTCACCAATACCCACGAACTGAAGGAGTCGCTGTTCCGCGCCGATCTTCGCCACGTCAACACCAATTCCGATTCCGAGGTGCTGCTCAACGTGCTGGCGCATGAACTGCAGGTGCGCGCTTCGGGACGGCAACTCAATCTGGACACGATTTTCGGCGCGGTGGCGGGCGTGCACGCACGCTGCAAGGGCGCATATGCCGTGACCGCCTTCATCGCCGGTTACGGTCTGCTGGCGTTCCGCGACCCGTACGGCATCCGTCCGCTGGTGATCGGGGTCAACGAGCAGGTCACCCCGCACGAATACATCATCGCGTCGGAAAGCGTGGCCATCGATACCCTCGGTTTCCGCCTGCTGCGCGACGTGGCGCCGGGCGAGGCGGTCTTCATCGATTACCAGCGTCGTCTGCACAGCCGTCAGTGCAGCGACCACTCCGCGCTCAATCCCTGCATCTTCGAATACGTCTATCTGGCGCGGCCGGATTCGGTGATGGACGGCGTCTCGGTCTACAGCACGCGCCTCGCCATGGGCGTGTCGCTGGCGGAAAAGATCAAGCGCGATTTCGCGCACCTGAAGATCGACGTGGTGATCCCGATTCCCGATACCAGCCGGCCGTCGGCGCTGCAACTGGCCAATCATCTCAAGGTGTCGTATCGCGAAGGCTTCATCAAGAACCGCTACATCGGCCGCACCTTCATCATGCCCGGCCAGGCGCTGCGGCGGAAATCGGTGCGGCAGAAGCTCAATGCCATCGGCGAGGAATTCAAGGACAAGAACGTGCTGCTGGTCGACGATTCCATCGTGCGCGGCACCACCAGCCGCGAAATCGTGCAGATGGCGCGCGACGCCGGCGCGGCGCAGGTCTATTTCGCCTCGGCCTCGCCGCCGGTGCGTTATTCCAACGTCTATGGCATCGACATGCCGACGCGCAACGAGCTGATTGCCAATGGCCGCAGCGATGCGGAAATCGCGCTCGAGATCGGCTGCGATGCGCTGATCTACCAGGACCTCGACGCCATGATCACGGCAGTCAGGGCGGGCAATCCGGCGATTCTCGACTTCGATACCTCGTGTTTCGATGGCCGCTACATCACCGGCGACGTCACGCCCGAATACCTGAATTACGTCGAGGCGGTACGCAATGGCGAAACCCCCCCGCCCTCGGCGCTGTCCACCCAGCAACTTGACCTGAACCTGGCGGTGAACGGCTGATGAGCGACGATTACGACCTGGAAACGCTGGCGGTGCGCGCCGGCACGGTGCGCAGCCAGTTCAACGAGCATTCGGAAGCTCTGTTCCTGACCTCCAGTTTCGTTTTCAAGAGCGCCGCCGAGGCGGCCGCGCGCTTCAAGGGCGAGCAGCCCGGCCCGATCTACGCACGCTTCACCAACCCTACCGTCAGCATGATGGAGGCGCGGCTGGCTGCGCTCGAGGGCGCGGAGCGCTGCGTGGCGTTTTCATCCGGCATGGCGGCGATCCTGGCCACCGTGATGGGGCTGATGAGGGCGGGCGAGCACGTCATCGCCTCGCGTTCGATTTTCGGCTCCACCGTGCAACTGTTCAGCAACATTCTCGGCCGCTTCGGCATCGAGACCACTTACGTTTCGCCGACCGATCCGGAAGAATGGCGCGCGGCAGTGAAGCCGAACACGAAGCTGTTTTTCGTCGAGTCGCCGTCCAACCCGCTGACCGAGGTGAGCGACATACGCGCGCTCGCCGACATTGCCCACGCAGCAGGCGCGTGGCTTGCGGTCGACAACTGTTTCTGTTCGCCGGCTTTGCAGAGGCCGCTCGAACTCGGCGCCGACATCATCATCCACTCCGCCACCAAGTATCTCGACGGCCAGGGCCGGGTGCTCGGCGGCGCGGTGCTCGGCAGCCAGGCGCTGATGGAGGGGGTCTACACCTTCCTGCGCACCGCCGGCCCCACGCTCTCGGCCTTCAACGCCTGGGTGATCCTCAAAGGCATGGAGACGCTCCCGCTGCGCATGGATGCGCATTCGCGCAATGCCCTGGCACTGGCGCAGTGGCTGGAAGCCCAGCCACAGGTGGCGCGTGTGCTCTATCCCGGCCTGCCATCGCATCCGCAGCACGCGCTGGCGATGTCGCAGCAGAAGACCGGTGGCGGCATCGTCGCGTTCGAACTGAAAGGCGGCCAGCCCGCCGCGTGGAAGCTGATCGACGCGACGAAGCTGCTGTCGATCACCGCCAATCTGGGCGATACCAAATCCACCATTACCCATCCCTCCTCGACCACGCACAGCCGCATGACGGCCGAGCAGCGCGCGGCAGCCGGGATCGGCGACGGCTTGGTGCGGATTGCCGTCGGTCTGGAGTCGCTTGCGGATATCCAGGCCGATCTGGAGCGGGGACTGAGCGCATGAAGCGGATGGCCGTGGCCTTGCTGCTGCTTGCGTCGGCGGCGCACGCCTCCGACATGATCGAAATCCGTTATGTCGAACAGGATCCGGGCGATTCGCCCTTCCTGACGCGCGTCCTGGTGACCCCGCAGTTTCTGCGCATGGACAGCGGGGAAGCGGGGGACGATTTTGTCCTGCTGGACCGCAAGCAGCGTCGACTGTTCAATGTCATGCGCGGCAGCAATATCGCCATGGTGTTCAAGCCGGGGCAGTTGCCGCCCAAACCGAGCGTCTGGAAAGTGCAGAACAAGGTCGAGCCGGCGGCGAAAGGCACGCAACGCTACGCCCTGACGGTGAACGGCGTGCAATGCGCGCAAGGGATCGCGGCCAAGGACGCCCATCCCGACGCGGTGCGCGCGATGACGGAAATGATGACCGTACTGGCCGTGACCCAGTACGGGGTGTGGAAATCCTCGCCCACGGAAATGCAGCATGACTGCGACTTGGCGAACCTGGTCTGGGAGTTCGGCTCGATACACAAGCTGGGCCTGCCGCTGGAGGAAACCGAATTTACCGGCCGCCGCCGCGAACTGGAGTTCGCGGGGCGGGTGCCTCTCCAGGCCGACCTGTTCAAGGTGCCCGAGGGCATGCGCGTGACGGACGCGCCGACCCAGCCGGGCCTATAGCGCTTTGACCACCAGCGTGCAGCCTTCCGCACTGCACGCCACATAGCCCCAGCGTTCATACCAGTCCGGGACCACCCAGCGTTCCCGCGATTGCCCGTCCACCGGGTGCAGGTGCTGCGCCGGCCGATGGGTGTGACCGTGTATCAGACGCCCGGCCTGTTGCTCGCGCAGGACGCGCACCACTTCTTCGACATTGACATCCATGATCTCGGCGGACTTGGCTGCTTTCTGTGCTTTGCTGGTGGACTGTACCCGGCGTGCCACCCGCTGGCGCAACACCAGGGGCAGGCGATTCAACAGCGCATGCGTCAGCGGGTGGCGGATGCGACGGCGGAAAGTCTGGTAGGCGATGTCGTCGATGCACAGGGTGTCGCCGTGCATCAAGAGCGTCGGCACGCCGTAGAGGTCGATCCGTGTCGGGTCGGCCAGCAGCGTCAATCCGGACCGCGCGGCGTAGCGTTTGGCCAGCATGAAGTCGCGGTTGCCGTGCATGAAATAGACCGGCGTACCGGATTCGACCAGGGATTTGAGTCGGCGTGCGGTGTCGCGGGCAATCTGTTCTTGATGGTCGTCGCCGAACCAGACTTCGAACAGGTCGCCAAGAATGTAGAGCCCGTCCGCGCCAGCCACTTGTTCTTCGAGGAAGCGAAAAAAACGCCCGGTGGCGAGCGGGCGTTCATCCGTCAGATGCAGGTCGGCGATGAAGAAGGTGCGACCCGTTCCTGGTTTTGCAGTCAGGCTCACCGTTTCAGGCGATTTCCGCCTTGGTGATGACCACGTCTTCCAGCGGCACGTCCTGGTGGCCGGCGCGGTTGCCGGTCTTCACCTTCTTGATCTTGTCGACCACGTCGGTGCCTTCGGTCACCTTGCCGAACACCGCATAACCATAGCCCTGCGGCGTGGGAGCGGTGAAGTTGAGGAAGCTGTTGTTGGCGATGTTGATGAAGAACTGGGCGGTCGCCGAATTGGGGTTGGGGGTGCGTGCCATGGCGACGGTGTAGGCCTCGTTCCTGAGACCGTTGGCGGCCTCGTTCTCGACCGGGGCGCGGGTGGGTTTTTGGGTCATGCCGGGCTCGAAGCCGCCTCCCTGGATCATGAAGCCATCGATCACGCGATGAAATATCGTGCCGTCGAAGAAGCCGTCGCGCACGTACTGCAGGAAGTTTTCCACCGTTTTCGGCGCCTTTTCGGCGTCGAGTTCGAGGGTGATGGTGCCGAGGGTGGTGTGCAGCTTGACCATGTTTGTCCTTGTCTGACTCAAAGTTGGGTTTCGTGAAGAATTTTCCAGCGGCCGTTCTCGCGGCTCCAGAATTGCCGCTTGACGGTACGGTTGCTGAAGTTGTTGCTGCGGTATTCCTGGACGAAGCTGACCAGGGCGAAGTCGGGGCGCTCGGGGTAGAGCATCATGCTGAGGCTGTTGAGGTCGATCCTGATCCATTCCTTGGCGGCATTGACCCGCTGCTTGACCTCGGCGAACTGGCGCAAATCCTCCGACTCGGTACGAAATGCAGAGCTGTAATGGCTCAGCAGCCTCGCCGTTTCGCGGCTTTCCCAATCGCGGCGCCAGAGATCGATGGCGGCGGCAAGATCGTTGCGGCGGCTATCGAGAAGATCATAGGCGACCCATTCGACCTCTTTGGCGATGATGACCGGGGTCTTTCCGGTCCGGATGTATTTGCCCAGTCGCGTCAGATCGTCGTTGGCCAGAACCACGCAGCCCTCGCTGGCCAGCGGCGTGCGGCTGTAGGTGCTGCTTGGACTGCCGTGGATCCAGATGCCATGGCCGTTGCGACCCAGGCGGCGGTCCCATTCGTTGGGGTAGGTCAGGGTAAACGCGCCGCTGCCGTAAAAGTCGTCGAGTTCGCTCGGCGACTTGAAGCCTGAAACCGTGTAGATACCGATCGGGGTGCGGTTGTCGCCCTCCCTTTGCTTGCCGGCGCCGGCCTTGCCGATGGTGACGTAAAAATCGGCCACCCTGACAGGCAGCCCCGCACGGTTTTCATAGACATACAGCCGGGATCGGCTGGCGTCGACCACCAGCGCATGTTGATAGGTTTCGTCCAGGTTGAGCAGGTAAGCCGGTACCTTGTCGCCCGGCAGGGCGTCGGACAAGGAGCGCACGCGCTGCCGGGCTTCATGCCGCAGCTGTTCCAGGTCGGTGGCGCGGCCACGAGTATTCCCAAGTGTGTCCAGCGGCTTGGCGCGTGCCAGCAGCAGGTCGCCCTTGATCAGCTGGGCGAGACGGAAATTGGGGTAGTTCAGCGTCAGCTGATCGACCGCCTGGACCGCGTCGGGCAGGCGGCTCTGGGAAATGTCGAGCAGGCTCTTGGCCAGCAGGCGATCGGCATCCATGCCTGCTGCCTGCAGGGCAGCAGAGGCGAGGAGTGCGCCAAGCGCGAGTGTGAGCCGCCTGATCATCTTATTGCGAAGTCTCGCCGACAATACGCCACTGACCGTCCTGCTGGGCGAAGGTCAGGGTCTTGGTGTTGGTCGACTGGTGGCGGTCGGAGCGGTAGACCTGCCGGAAGCTTGCGGTGGCACGCTCACCCTGCTTGTCGATTTTCAGGTTGCTGACCTGAACATCAATCGATTTGGCTGCGCTGATGCGGCTGCGGCGCTGACTTTCCCAGGCGCTGCGGGTCTGGCCGGCGGGACTGAAATCGGCTGCGTAAAACGCCAGATAGCCATTCACATCCTTGGCCGACCAGGCGCGTGCCCAGCTGGCCACCACGGTCTCCAGCGGGTCCTTGGCCGCAGCGGCAGCGGGAGCGGG
>JBGSTQ010000213.1:0-5719 GCA_041736375.1 Thiobacillaceae bacterium | reverse complement strand
GCGACGTGCGCGGCGATCGCCCCCTCCCCCGCGGGTGTTGCCCACCAGTCGGCGCGCAGCAGTGCGAGCAGGAGTCCGAGCAGGAGGGTGATGGCGAGGCTCGCCACGACGAGCCGGATGCCGGTGACGGTGACGCCGTTCACGGCGCGCGCGAGGCTTGTGGCCGCCGCCACGAGAAAAACCAGCAAGCCGCCACCGAGCAGGATGGCGGCGAGGCCGAATGCGACCGGCTCGGCAGTCAGAAATCCGCCCATGAGGGCGACGGTTCCAAGCGTCAGCGTCACATGGCTGAACCAGGTGACGATCCTGGGCGCGGGCAGCGGCGAGCCCGCGACCACGGGAAGCATCTGCATCAGCGCCCCGATCATCACCATGGCAAGAAACCCGAGGGTGAGCGCGTGGGTGAGGGCCAGCGCCTGGGGCGTCCAGCGGGAGGCCAGGGAGTCGGGCGACACCATGATCAGGATTGCCGCCGCGAGGAGGAACAGCGGTGCGCTGAGAAAGAAGCGCAGCGGCAGCGAAAACGGCGGGGCCTGTTCGAAGGAGAGGCCGGCTTGCTGGCTCATGACTGGCGGGGGTCGGCTTCGCTGTTTACGGCGCCGCGTCGGCCTGACGGATCAGGATGACGTAGCTGCCGTCGGCTTCCATCGTCGTGTCGTGGCGGTAGCCGCGCTCCGCCAGGAGCGGATAGAGCGGAAACGGTTCGCGATGCAGAAGCAGCCGGATCGACTGGCCGGGACGCAGCAGCGCCAGGGTCTGCAAGACCCTTTCCATCGGCTCCGGCGGTTCCAGCCCGCGGGCGTCGACGAGGATTTCGTTAATCGGTTTGGGCATTACGTTCGCCCCCTCCCCCAGTTGGGGGAGGGTTGGGGAGAGGGTGCGGTTTGGGCATCACGTTTGCCCCCTCCCCCATTTGGGGAGGGTTGGGGCGAGGGCGGTTTGGGCAAGCAAGGGAAATCCAATTATTTGCTGATGGCTTCCATCGTATGGATCAGTTTGTCGCGATCGGCCGCCAGCACCTGGTCGGACATCGGATAGAGCATGTTCTCTTCCTTGAGGTTGTGCTGCTGCATCAGCATGTTGAGCGTTTCCGACAGGCCCAGATAGCCATCCTGATCGGAGTCGGCCACGGCCCGCGCCATGTCCTGGATCAGGCCGTTCATCTGCTCGTGCTCCATGCGCATGACCTGGGTCGGCCCCATGCTCATGCCGGTGCGCGCTTCGAAGGCGGGAAACAGCACGTCTTCCTCCATTGCGAAGTGGTGCGCCATCGCCTCCTGAAAACGTTCGAACAGGCTGCGCGCGCTGTCCCAGCTCTTTTTCGCCACGGCTTCTTCGGCGGAAACGAACAAGTCGTCGCACGCGCGGTGGTCGCTGCCCAAAAATTCCAGAATCATCCCCATGCCAACCCTCCTTCAAACCGCACCATTGCGCGAGATTAAGTATATCAAGACATGCTAACCTCAAATTCGTCTTGACCTTTGATCAACATGTTGTATGTTGATCTGGTAGCAAACACAAAATATTGACAAAAGAGGAGATGGCGATGACCGAGGTGATGACAGACACAGTAGTGGCGACGTTGCCGCGCGAGGTGGTCAAGCGCGATGGCCGGCGGGCGGCATTCGATGCCGGGAAGATCCGGTCGGCGCTGCTGCGCGCCGGACAGGCTGCAGGCGAATTCGGCGAGGCGGAAGCCGATCTGCTTACCGCCCAGGCGATGAAGGTTTTGATCCACAAGTTCCGCAATGCGCCGCCGGACATCGAGCGCATCCAGGACGTGGTCGAGCAGACCCTAATCGCCGCCAATCACCTCGCCACCGCGCGCGCCTACATCGTCTACCGCGAGACCCACAAGAAGCTGCGCGAGGACCGCAAGACCGTGGTCGATGTCGAAGCGTCGATCAACGAATACCTGTCGCGCCAGGACTGGCGGGTGAACGCCAACGCCAACCAGGGCTATTCGCTCGGCGGCCTCATCCTTAATGTCTCGGGCAAGGTGGTGGCCAACTACTGGCTCAACCACGTCTACCCGCCCGAACTCGGCGAAGCGCACCGCGACGGCTCGATTCACGTCCACGACCTTGACATGCTGGCGGGCTACTGCGCCGGCTGGTCGCTGCGCACCCTGCTGCACGAAGGCCTCAACGGCGTGCCGGGCAAGGTCGAGGCGGGACCGCCCAAGCACATGTCCTCTGCGGTCGGCCAGATCGTCAACTTCCTCGGCACGCTGCAGAACGAATGGGCCGGCGCGCAGGCGTTCTCGTCGTTCGACACCTACATGGCGCCGTTCATCCGCAACGACGCGATGAGCTACGAAGCGGTCAAGCAGTGCATCCAGGAACTGATCTACAACCTCAACGTACCGTCGCGCTGGGGCACGCAGACGCCGTTCACCAACCTCACCTTCGACTGGACCTGCCCCGAGGATTTGCGCGAACAGGTGCCGGTGATCGGCGGCAAGGAGATGTCCTTCACCTACGGCGATCTGCAGGCCGAGATGGACATGATCAACCGCGCCTACATCGAGGTGATGACCACCGGCGACGCCAAGGGTCGGGTGTTCACCTTCCCCATTCCCACCTACAACATGACGCCGGATTTCCCCTGGGAGTCGGAAAACGCCGAGCGGCTGTTCGCCATGACCGCGCGCTACGGCCTGCCCTACTTCCAGAACTTCATCAATTCGGAGATGAAGCCGAACCACATCCGCTCGATGTGCTGCCGCCTGCAGCTCGACCTGCGCGAACTCCTGAAGCGCGGCAACGGCCTGTTCGGCTCGGCCGAGCAGACCGGATCGGTCGGCGTGGTGACGGTCAACTGCGCGCGACTGGGCTACGAGTACCACGGCGACGAAGCCGGCCTGCTGCGCCGCCTCGACGCCCTGCTCGACATGGCGAGGAACGGCCTCGAAATCAAGCGCAAGGAAATCCAGCGCCTGATGGACAACGGCCTCTTTCCCTACACCAAGCGCTATCTCGGCACGCTGCGCAACCACTTCTCGACCATCGGCGTCAACGGCGTCAACGAGATGATCCGCAACTTCAGCGGCGACGAACACGACATCACCAGCGAATGGGGCCACGCGTTCGCGCTGCGCCTGCTCGACCACATCCGCGGCCGCATCGCCGCCTTCCAGGAAGAGACCGGCCACATGTACAACCTCGAAGCGACACCGGCCGAGGGCACCACCTACCGCTTCGCCAAGGAAGACGCCAAGCGTTACCCCGACATCCTGCAGGCGGGCACCGTGGACGCGCCCTACTACACCAACTCGTCGCAACTGCCGGTGGGCTTTACCGACGACGCCTTCGAGGCGCTGGAACGGCAGGACGACCTGCAGCGCAAATACACCGGCGGCACCGTGCTGCATCTGTACATGTCGGAGCACATCTCGTCGGCGGAAGCCTGCAGGAAACTGGTGAAGAGGGCACTGACGAGTTTCCGCCTGCCCTACATCACCATCACGCCGACCTTTTCCATCTGTCCCAAACACGGTTACCTCGCCGGCGAGCACGAGTTCTGCCCCAAGTGCGACGAGGAAGCCCTGTCCCGCAAGCACGCTGTTGCCGCATAAATCAAAAGGAGACCGACATGAACGACATGAGCATTCCGACCCAAGCACTCGACGCCATTGCCTTGAAGGACGAGGAGCGCACCCGCTGCGAGGTGTGGACCCGGGTGATGGGCTACCACCGTCCGGTGACGAGCTTCAACAAGGGCAAGCAGAGCGAGCATCGCGAGCGGCAGTTCTTCGTCGAGGGTCGTTGCCGGCAGGGCTAAGCCCAGTGATCTCCCCTCCCTTGGGGGCGGTCCTTGCTTGACCAGCACCCATCCAGGACCCCCACGATGCTTCACGTCGGCGGCCTGACGCCGCTTTCCACCACCGACTGGCCGGGCATGCTGGCTGCGGTGGTGTTCTGCCAGGGCTGCCCGTGGCGCTGCCGCTACTGCCACAATCCCGACCTGATCCCCCCACGCAGCGACCGGGAAATCCCCTGGGACGAAGTGATGGCTTTCCTGCTCAGGCGCCGGGGGCTGCTCGACGGCGTGGTGTTTTCCGGCGGGGAGCCGACGCTGCAGCGCGGCTTGCCGGAGGCGATGCGCGAAGTGCGCGCGCTGGGTTTCAGGGTGGGCCTGCACAGCGGCGGCGCCTATCCTGACAAGCTGGCGGCAGTGCTGCCGCTGGTCGACTGGGTGGGGCTGGACGTCAAGGCACCATTCGCCGATTACCCGCGCATCACCGGCACCCCGGGCAGCGGAGACCCTGCCCGTGAAAGTCTGGAATGCGTGCTGGCGGCAGGAGTTGCCCACGAAATCCGCACCACCGTGCACCCGGCCCTGCTGGCCGACGCCGACGTCGAGAACCTCGCCCGCGAGCTGTCAGCGCGCGGCGTGAAACACCATGTCCTCCAGCCATTCAGAAGACAGGGCTGCCGCGACGAGGGCTTGTGCCACAGCGCAGCGCGTCAGCGTCCGCTGGCCGAACTGCAGTCGAAGGTGGCAGCGCTGTTCGGCGAGGGTTGAATCAAACCGCCACCGGCGCCTTGATCGCCGGATGCGGGTCGTAGCCTTCCAGGGCGAAGTCCTCGAATTTGAAATCGAAGATCGATTGCACCGCGGGATTGAGCTTCATCAGCGGCAGGCTGCGCGGGGTGCGCGACAGCTGCTCGCGCGCCTGGTCGAGGTGGTTGAGATAGAGGTGGGCGTCGCCCAGGGTGTGGATGAAGTCGCCGGGCCTGAGGCCGGTCACCTGCGCCATCATCAGCGTCAGCAGCGCGTAGGAAGCGATGTTGAACGGCACGCCGAGAAAGATGTCGGCGCTGCGCTGATACAGCTGGCAGGAGAGCCTGCCGTCGGCGACATAGAACTGGAAGAGGGCGTGGCACGGCGCCAGCGCCATCCTGTCCAGATCCGCCACGTTCCACGCCGAGACGATGATGCGGCGCGAATCAGGGTTGCTCTTCAGCGTCTTCACCACCTCGCTGATCTGGTCGATCGACCCGCCGTCGGGGGTGGGCCAACTACGCCACTGGTGGCCGTAGACCGGGCCGAGGTTGCCGTTCTCGTCCGCCCATTCGTCCCAGATGCTGACGCCGTTTTCCTTCAGGTAGCGGATGTTGGTGTCGCCCTGCAGGAACCACAGCAGTTCGTGGATGATGGAGCGCAGATGGCATTTCTTGGTGGTGACGAGCGGGAAGCCTGCGGCGAGGTCGTAGCGCATCTGCCAGCCGAAAACCGACAGCGTGCCGGTACCCGTCCGGTCGGCTTTCCGGGTGCCGTGTTCGAGCACGTGGCGCATCAGGTCGAGATAGGGTTTCATGGTGAGGATGGCGCAGCCTGGACCGCGACATTATCGCTCAGAACCTCATCGTAAAATCCGGCCAGATGGGTCGCCGGCGAGCTGCCGTAGACATCCGCGAAGGCGATGACGAAATCGGCGTTGTTCTGCAGCGCCAGCACCAGTGCGCGAAATCTTGCCTCGTCCTGGTCGCGCAACCAGCGCACCAGCAGCATGGACTGACGATAGAAGGAATGGATGTCGAGATTGTAGGCGGCGGCGCGATGGCGTTTGTCAGGCGTGTCGCGGGCGTCGAGGTTGACCCGCCGGCCCTCGCGGATCGCCGCCCTGACCAGCTCGTCGCTGGCATATTCGGCGCCGCCGCCCTCGGCGGCCAGCGACGCCCAGCCCTCG
This sequence comes from Thiobacillaceae bacterium, assembly GCA_041736375.1. Lineage (GTDB taxonomy): Bacteria > Pseudomonadota > Gammaproteobacteria > Burkholderiales > Thiobacillaceae > Thiobacillus. Next base: position 24 of record JBGSTQ010000213.1, on the reverse strand, counting down.
TGAAACCAGACCGGCAGGCTGCTG
>JBGSTQ010000198.1:0-2296 GCA_041736375.1 Thiobacillaceae bacterium | reverse complement strand
GTTGCGGCGGCACCGGCACCCGTCGCCCCGGTTGAAGATGCCATGCCCGAAGGCCACGTGGTGCGCTCGCCGATGGTCGGCACCTTCTACCGCGCCCCGGCGCCCGGCTCGAAAAACTTCTCCGAAGTCGGCCAAAGCGTGAATGCCGGCGATACGCTGTGCATCATCGAGGCGATGAAACTGTTGAATGAAATCGAAGCGGACCAGGGCGGCGTCATCAAGGCCATCCTGGTCGAAAACGGCCAGCCGGTGGAATACGGCGAGCCCTTGTTCGTGATTGCCTGAGGAGTCTAGGGGCCAGGCGCCAGGAACCAGGAACTGGGGAAAGTGGCCGCGCGCAGCGCGACCGCCCCCAGCCCCTAAATCCCAGCCCCTAGCCCCTCAAAAATCATGTTTGAAAAGATCCTTATCGCCAACCGCGGCGAAATCGCCCTGCGCATCCAGCGCGCCTGTCGCGAAATGGGCATCAAGACCGTCGCCGTTTACTCAGAGGCGGATCGCGACGCCAAATACGTCAAGCTGGCCGACGAATCGGTGTGCATCGGCCCGGCATCGTCGACGCTAAGCTATCTGCACGTGCCCTCGATCATCGCCGCAGCCGAAGTCACCGACGCCGCCGCGATCCACCCCGGCTACGGCTTCCTCTCGGAAAACGCCAATTTCGCCGAGCGCGTGGAATCCTCCGGCTTCACCTTCATCGGCCCGCGCCCAGACAACATCCGCCTGATGGGCGACAAGGTCGCCGCCAAGCAGGCGATGATCGAGGCCCAGGTGCCGTGCGTGCCGGGTTCCGAAGGCGCGCTGCCCGACGACCCGGACGAGGTCATCAAGATTGCCGCAAAGATCGGCTATCCGGTGATCATCAAGGCGGCGGGGGGAGGCGGCGGGCGCGGCATGCGCGTGGTTCACACCGAGGCCGCGCTGCTGAACTCCGTCACCATGACCAAGACCGAGGCCGGTACGGCCTTCGGCAACCCCATGGTGTACATGGAAAAATACCTGGAGAAGCCGCGCCACATCGAAATCCAGGTGCTGGCCGACGAGCACGGCAGCGCGGTGCATCTGGGCGAGCGCGACTGCTCGATGCAACGCCGCCACCAGAAAGTCCTGGAGGAAGCGCCTGCTCCCGGCCTTGACCGCAAGCTCAGGGACAAGATCGGCGAACGCTGCGCCGAGGCCTGCCGCAAGATCGGCTATCGCGGCGCCGGCACCTTCGAATTCCTCTATGAAGACGGCGAGTTCTTTTTCATCGAGATGAACACGCGGGTGCAGGTCGAACACCCGGTGACCGAACTCATCACCGGCATCGACATCGTGCAGACGCAGATCCGCGTCGCGGCGGGAGAACCGCTGCCGTTCAAGCAGAAGGACATCGTCTTCCGCGGCCACGCCGTCGAGTGCCGCATCAACGCCGAGCACCCGCACACCTTCGTTCCAAGTCCCGGCAAGCTCACCAACTACCATGCTCCCGGCGGTCCCGGGATCCGCGTCGACTCGCACGTCTACCACGGCTATTACGTGCCGCCGCACTACGATTCGATGATCGGCAAGCTCATCGCCTACGGCGACACCCGCGACCAGGCCATCGCCCGGATGCGCGGCGCGCTGATGGAAATGGTGGTCGAGGGCATCCAGACCAACATCCCGCTGCACCAGGAACTGATGCATGACGCCGCATTCATCGCCGGCGGCACCAGCATCCATTATCTGGAGCAGAAACTGGCAGCGGAGAAAGAGTAAAAGCCGGGGTGAAGATTCAGCGGGCGGGGATGAGGGGAAACCGTGACGCGACCTGCCTTACTCGAATCCACCGCGGCGCAGCCGCACAAAACCCCCTGACCTCCGAATCCCGACCCCTGACTCCTGACATGCCCTGGCAATCCGTCCGCATCCTGGTCGACTCCAAAGCCGCCGAGCCGCTATCCGATGCGCTCATGGAAGCCGGTGCGCTGTCGGTGTCGCTGGAGGACGCCGATGCCGGGACGCTGGATGAAACCCCGCTGTTCGGCGAACCGGACCACCCGAGCGCCGAACTGTGGCCGCACAGCATCGCCAGGGTGCTGCTGGACGAAGGCGACGACGTGGCCGCGATCCTGACTAAAGCGGCCAGACAGGCCGGCGTGCCGGCGCCGACCCAGTACAGCGTCGAAGCCGTGGCCGATGCCGACTGGGTGCGGCTGACCCAGTTGCAGTTCGACCCCATCCCGATTTCGCCGCGTCTGTGGATCGTGCCAACCTGGCACGAGGCACCTGACGCCGCGGCGATCAACCTCAAGCTCGATCCCGGCCTGGCGTT
>JBGSTQ010000188.1:0-6895 GCA_041736375.1 Thiobacillaceae bacterium | reverse complement strand
GTTGCACACCAGCGCCATGTCGCAGCCCGCGGCCAGCGCGGCCTGCACCCGCTCGACCACACCGCCGGCGACGGCAGCACCGGCCATGCACAGATCGTCGCTGAAGATCACCCCCTCGAACTGCAGTTGCTGGCGCAGGATTTTTTGCAGCCACACCCGCGAAAAGCCTGCTGGCTGCGAATCAACCCTGGGATAGATCACGTGCGCCGGCATCATCGCCGCCAGTCCGAATTCCGCCATTTTCCGGAACGGGACCAGATCGGTCTCGGCAATGTCGGCAAAGGGACGATCGTCGACCGGAACATCGACGTGCGAGTCGGCGCTGACGTAGCCGTGTCCGGGAAAGTGCTTGCCGCAGGCGGCCATGCCGGCCTCCTTCATCCCCAGCATCACGGCGTGGGCAAGTTCGACCACGGCCTGCGGCCTGGCGTGGAAGGAGCGGTCGCCGATCACCGAGGACGCGCCGTAATCGAGGTCGAGCACGGGTGCAAAGCTGAAGTCGACGCCGTGCGCGCGCAATTCCGCCGCCAGCACATAGCCGGTTTCGCGTGCCAGATCCCTGGCGCGATGCGAGTGATCGTTCCAGATTTCGCCAAGCGCGCGCATCGGCGGCAGACGGGTGAAATGTTCGCGGAAACGTTGCACCCGCCCGCCCTCGTGGTCGACGCCGATCAGCAGCGGCGCGGGCTTGAGTGCATGGATTTCGGCGCACAGTTGCGCCAGCTGCTGCGGCTCGCGGTAGTTGCGGCTGAACAGGATCACCCCGCCCACCAGCGGATGGGACAAGCGGCGGCGGTCGTCGTCGGTGAGTTCGGTGCCGACGACATCGAGCATCAATGGGCCGAGGGTCAAGGTGCGCTCTCCACAATGGCGAAAGCGAACACCAGGTCGCCTTCGTCGGACAGGGAAACATGATGGCCGTGGATGCCGCGCTCGTCCAGCCAGGCCGCCAGCGGCGGCGCGAGTTGATAATGCGGCCGACCGAGGGGGTCGCGCAGCACGGCAATGTTGCGCAGGGTGACCGGGGGGCGCAGGCCGGTACCGAGCGCTTTCGACAGCGCTTCCTTGGCGGCGAAGCACTTGGCGAGAAACAGCGCGGGATCGCGGCTGGCGAAGTAGCTCGCGTGTTCCGCCGGGGCGAGGATGCGGTCGGCGTAATGCTCGCCGAATCGCGCCAGGCCTTCGCGGATGCGCTTGCTGTCCAGCAGGTCGGTGCCGATGCCGTGGATCATGGGCTGACTTTCACTTCGAGACCGGCGTCGCGGATGCGGTCGGCAAAACCTTCCAGCCAGGCCGCAGGCAGAGCCGACAGGCGCGCCGCATGCGGCTGCATCGACGGTCGTGCGAGCCCGTACAGCAGCACCCCCCTGACCGGCATGCCCATAGTTTTGATATGCCGCACCAGCGCGAGGTAGGCTTCCTGCTCGGCGGGCGAGGGGGGCGCACCGTCGAGCGCGAAGACGCAGGTCTGCAGCCAGGTCGGGCATAGCGCGGCGGCAACTGCCAGCCGGGCAAGCTGCTTTTCCGGGGTGATGCGGGTCTGGTTGATGGCGCGCATCCCGGCCGCGGTCGCGCTGTCGAACTTGAACCAGACTTCGCCGTTCAGCGTCGCCATCCGCTTCAGACCTTCACGCACAGGGGAACGATCCGCCAGGGTGCCGTTGGTGATGAGCACCAGCTTGGCTGGCTCTTTTGCATTCGAGCCGACGAGCCCGAAATCGGCCATCACCTGGCCGATCAGTGCGATGACCTTGGGGAAAGCCCGTGAACTGGTCGGTTCGCCGTTGCCCGACAAGGCGATGTCGTTGAGCCGCCGCGCGCCCTCGGGCACCCGTGTCTGCATGAAGTCGCCGTGGAGGATGGCAGTCAGCATCGCGCGCAGCTCGGATTCGAGCTGTACGAGATCGATTTCCGGCGCCGTGCCGCGAACCAGGTCGGGCACCGGGCAGTACACGCAGGCCGAGTTGCAGGCGTTGTTGGGATTGAGGTTGACGCCGACCGAGACGCCGCCGGCGCGGCGCGATACCACCGGATAGACGTAGGTCATTCCCGCGCTGTCGCGGTCGTGGTTGCGGGTCTCGAGGGGGGCTGTCCGTGCCATCCGCGGATTTTCTCATCAAGTCTGCGCGGCACAACAAAAAAACGCCGGGTCGGGGCGTTTCGAAACATTCTGGCGGAGGCGGTGAGATTCTCTCCCCGAGCCCGACCGAAAAAGTTTTAGCATCCGGGCTGCGCCCGAATCGCTGAAACCGTCTAGCGGAGCGATTCTCTACAACGACCCTTGAGTGAAGGGTTTTAGCATCCGGGCTGCGCCCGAATCGCTGAAACCATCTGTCTGGCGGAGGCGGTGAGATTCGAACTCACGGATGGCTTGCACCATCGCCGGTTTTCAAGACCGGTGCCTTAAACCGCTCGGCCACGCCTCCAATAGCTTGTGGGGTATCGCTCGCCGGCTTTAGCGCCGGCCGTGCTGCGCACTTAACCTGCGAGGCAGGTTGGCCTGCACTAGCGCAGGCACTGTGTGTCCTGGCGCCAAGACAGGTGCCTTGAAACGCTCGGCGCCACACCTCCACGGCGCGCATTGTAGTGGATTCACCCTGGATTGTCCGGGGCGAAGCGTCGGGCGTTAGGGTATCGCACTGACGCAATGAAAACATTCCCGGGCAGCAGCTGCAGGTCTGAAATGACCGATTCGATCAGGTTTGAAGCTGACTGCGGTTCATCGGGAAATGTCAGGTTTTCGTCAAGCTGCCGAGGGTTCGGTTGTACCGTGCGCCGGTAAACCCCCATCGGACGGTGCTTCTGCGCAGATGAGTAGTGCTGTCGGATTGGCATGAATGGTGCAGTTAATGCAGGCATCCGCACCCAGATGAAGCCTGCCATGACTGAACTGTTTGAAATGCTGAGCACCCTTACCCGTCGCATAAAAGCCGACGAGGGATCGCCTTTCGATTCGATCAAGTCCGTCCGGAAGTGGCTGAAATCAATGCCGGCGGATTCCGACTATGACGCGCATCATGCGCTGGTGGAGGGGCTGGAGCGATTCAACGCCGAAAACATCCCCGCCACAGCCGAACGCCTCAAGGTGTTGATGGAACTGGAAGCGGCGGGCTTGCCCCTGCAGTTCCGCATCGTCGAACAATATGTCCGCAACCAGGCTTCGTTCCGCCTCGCAAGACAGGCATTGTGGCGGGAATCCTGGGTGTTCTGGTCGCTGCTTGCCGTTGCCTGGGTCCACATGTTGAAGCATGCCTACAAGGGGCCGGCCCATCTTGAGTTGCAGCCCATGCGGACCGAGATTGCCACGCGGGCGCTGCGCTACGCCGGTCTGGCCATGCGCTGGGAATATCACCGCTCGCAGGCACCTGCGGCCACGGCCTGGCGTCGCATCCACAAGATCTACCGTCTGGTCGAGCGCGACGGTTATGCCAACGACTCCGTCACCCTGAATGCACGTCAGACCAGTTGTGCGCGCGAATATGCACTGACGGTGATGCTAGGCCTGACGAATCCCATGGGCTGCAAGACACAGGAAATCGAAGCCATTGCCCAGCTGTTCGAAAGCTATCCCGACCTCCCCCTGCCGGAGTTGAAGATCGATGAGGGGCGGCACACCCATGCCATCGACCTGTCGGTCAACGAGGGTGCCTTCGTGCTGGACGACACGTTTCCGACCGGCAGGCGGCTGCGCTACCTCGACCTGACGCCGCTGATCGAGCATCTGAAAGCGCTGGATCCGTTGCCGACCGCAAGCGGAGAGGGCGGACTCTACCGGCAGACGGCGAATCTCATGGAGCGCGGCGGGATGCACCGTGGCCGCCAGCGGACGCACCGCTTTGGCCGGGTCTGGGTTGCCTCCGGCATGGACAATATTCTCGCCGCGCTGATCAGTCCCGATGGCGCCAGGGTGCGTCACGCGATGGAGCCGTGGATGCTGCGTGACGAGAGCACCGAAGGTATGGGCTTCAGCCTTCCTGACAACAAGGGACTACCCCATGGCAGGCTGATCGCGGTGAGCTGGAATCCGTCCGAAAACGTCTGGCAATTGCTGGCGATACGCTGGACCCACGAGGAGGAAGGACAGACGCAGGTCGGGACGCAACGCCTTTCGCGTCATCCCAAGCGAGTCGAAATCAGCGTCGAGCCCGGGGCAGCCGAGTCTGCCAAGGCTTCGACCCATGCGGTGTTCCTGCCGATGTCCAACAGCGAACAGGGCATGAGCAACCTACTGTTGCCGCAGACCCACTATCAGGCGGGGGCCCAGATGATGCTGCGCGATGGCGACATCCTTTACCGCCTGCGTCTGGGCAAGGTGCACGAAAGCCACGAAGGCTGGGTGCGGGTAAGCATCGATGTGCTGGGCCGGGAACAGGTTGCGGCCGCCGCCTGACAGCGGGGCCGGCGGGATTCAGCGGGTGCGGATATCGCCGAAGTGAAAATCGAAGCTGCCGTTGCGGCGGTCGATGAAATACTTCTCGAGGGTGGCGCGCACGGTCCTGAAGGCGATTTCATCCCAGGGAATTTCGGCTTCGCTGAACAGTCTGGCTTCGAGTGATTCGATCCCTGGCTGGAAATCCAGGTCGAGCAGGCGGGCGCGAAACATGAAGTAAACCTGATTGATGTGCGGCAGATTGAACAGCGTATACAGGCCGCGGACCTCGATGCGCGCGCCGGCTTCCTCCCAGGTTTCGCGGCGGGCGCCTTCGAGGGTGGTCTCGCCGTTTTCCATGAAGCCGGCGGGCAGGGTCCACAGGCCGTACTTGGGCTCGATGGCGCGACGGCAGAGCAGCACCTTGTCCTCCCACTCGGGAATGCAGCCGACGACCATTTTTGGATTCTGGTAATGAATCGTGCCGCAGGCCGGGCAGACATGGCGCGGCAGATGGTCGCCTGCGGGGACGCGCAGCTCGACGGGGTTGCCGCATTGACTGCAAAATTTCATCTTGATCCTGTGGACACGCTGAAGCCGGAAGGCGGTTGAACCTTAGCAAAATCCCCCCACCTCGTACATGGGTGAGGCTGGAACCAAATGCAGCCTGAGATTATCATTCAAGGCCATCTACCGCAGTAAGACCGAGCCATGCGCCCCTCCCATATCGAAACCATCCTTGACCGCGAATTCGACAGTGCCGCCGAAGGTCATCACACCCCCGTCATGTTGTGGGGGCCTCCGGGCGTCGGCAAGTCGCAGATCGTCGCCAAGATCGCCCAGCAGCATGGCGTGAAGCTGATCGACATCCGCCTGTCGCAGATGGAACCGACCGACCTGCGCGGCATTCCGTTCCGCAGCGGGCAGATGGTGGAGTGGTCGATTCCCTCGGTGCTGCCGGATGCCGAGCGTCACGGATTCTCGGGCATCCTGTTCCTCGACGAGATCACCTCGGCGCCTCCCACCGTGTCGGCCGCGGCGTATCAGCTGATTCTCGATCGTCGCCTCGGCGAATACCGGGTACCCGATGGCTGGGTCATCTTTGCCGCCGGCAATCGTCAGGGCGACCGCGGCGTGACCTACGCCATGCCGGCGCCGCTGGCCAACCGCTTCACCCATTACGAGGTCGAAGTGCATCTCGACGACTGGGTGGTGTGGGCCTACAGTGAGGAAATCGACCCGCGCGTGATCGCCTTCCTGCGTTTCCGTCCCGACCTGCTGTTCAGCTTCGATCCGGCGCACAACCCGATCGCCTTCCCCAGCCCGCGCTCGTGGGAATACGCCCACCGCGCGCTGCAGAAGTTCGACCATACTGACCTGCTGGCCGATGCGCTGCAGGCCTGCGTCGGTCAGGCCGCCGGTCTCGAGCTGAAAACCTTCGTCGACAACATGGAGCAGATGCCGGATATCGATGCGATCATCGCCGGCAAGGAAGCCGAGGTTCCCAATGGCATCGACCTGCAATACGGCGTCGCCGCCGCGCTGGTGCGCAAGGCGCTGGAGGCGGCCGCCCACGGCGATGCCGCGCCCGCCTACAACAACATCCTGCGCTATGCGCAGCGCTTCCCGCAGCGCGAAATGGGCGTGATGCTGGTCAGCGACCTCCACCGTGCGGTCGGCCGCCCGCTGTTCCAGGTGCCGGCCTTCGCCGAATGGGCCAACAGCATCACCGACCTGGTCCTGTACGAGCACTGATCGATGGCCGAGCAGCCCGACGCCCTGCAGCCCGTCCTCACCAAGCTGTCCGCCGCACGCACGCGGCTGATCATGGAGCGGCCGTTCCTCGGTTCGCTGGTGATGCACCTGCCGCTCAAACCCGCCACTGACTGGTGCACGACCACGGCAACCGATGCGCAGGCGTTCTACTTCAACCCGGGATTCATCGAGGGACTGTCGCTGGCGCAAACCCAGTTCGTGCTGGCGCACGAGGCCATGCACTGTGCCATGGGGCATACCCATCGCCGGCAGCATCGCATCAAGCGGCGCTGGGACGTGGCGTGCGACCATGCAGTCAACCTGATGCTGATCGAGGAGGGACTGAAGCCGCCGCTGCATGGCATTCTCGCCAACCAGGATTACCTGACCCTGTCGGCGGAAGAAATCTACCCGATGATTCCCGAGGACACCCCCGAGGAGTCCTTCGACCAGCATCTGTTCGACAACGACAACGAGTCGGGCGCTAGCCCCGACGAAAACCAGCGCCAGGACAATCCCGAAGCAGGCGAATCCGGCGGCCAGGGCAAGGAGGGCCAGAGCGAGGCCGAGCAGCAGCAGGGCAGTGGCGGCCAGCCTTCGCAGAAGCCCGACGATCTGTCGCCGAGCGAGCGCGAGGAGCTTGCCGAGCAATGGAAGAACCGTCTTGCCGCCGCCACCCAGGCGGCGCGCCAGGCCGGCAAGCTGTCGCAGACGATGCTGCGCTGGGTTGACGACCTGCTGGCCCCCAGCCTGCCGTGGCGGGCGCTGCTG
>JBGSTQ010000167.1:0-6248 GCA_041736375.1 Thiobacillaceae bacterium | reverse complement strand
GCAAAACGGCCGCGCGAGCGCAGTTCGGCGCGCAGCGCCAGCAGCACGTAGAACATCACGCCGACACCGGCCAGATTTTTCGATGCGAATGAACAGCCGGGCTGATTCGGGTTGACGATGCACAGCGCGTCGGGCAGCGACTCACCCGGCAGGTGGTGGTCGGTGACCAGCACCGGAATGCCCATCCGGTTGGCCTCGGCGACCCCCTCGATGGCGGCGATGCCATTGTCCACCGTGATCAGCATGTCGGGCTGGCGCGCCGCAGCCAGGTGTACGATCTCGGGCGTCAGGCCATAACCATGCTCCAGCCGGTTGGGAACCAGGTAATCAACCGTTGCGCCCAGCATGCGCAAACCGCGCACGCCGGCGGCACAGGCGGTGGCACCATCGGCGTCGTAGTCGGCGACGATCAGCAGGCGCTGGTTTTTCTCGATGGCGTCAGCGAGCAGGCAGGCGGCGCGCTGGTTGTTCAGCAAACTTTCCGGCGGCAATAGCTGCGGCAGCCGGTGCGCCACCTCGCTCGCGTCGCTTATCCCACGCGCGGCCAGCAGGCGCGCCCAGGCGGGTGAAATTCCACTTTCTTCAAGGGCATGGACTCTGTCCACCGGACAGGCCCGGATGTCGATTCTTGGCATGGCAGGATTGTATCGGCAGGCGTCGTGTCGCGGCGGAATCAGGTATTCAGAATGTTGTGAATTGCCGGTTTTGTCTCCCGCCGGGGCAGAGTAAGATTCCACCATGAGCCATTTATTGCCTTTGTCCCGCGTGGCCAAGCTGGTTGGTCAGCCGCGCCACGCCTTGCAGGAAATGATCCGTGGCGGGACGCTGGCGACGTTCGATGGCATGGTCGAACTGGACGAGTTGCTGCGGGCGTTTCCTGAGGTCAAATGGGACGATGACGCGGAGTTCCGCCGTGTCACCGAAATCAAGGAAAAGGCTTTTGCCAAGCGGGTGCTGGAGCGCGCGCTACCCGACAAGGAGGTATTGGCCGCGCGCCTGTATGAGCTCGGCAACGACTATGCGGCGACCAAGGCCCTGCTGATGCATTACAGCAATGTCATGAACTGGCTGGACGAAAAGATCGACGAGATGGAAGAAGACCAGAGCGCGGAGACCCGCCATGCCTTGCATACCTTGCGGGCATTTCTGGTTCGTCACCTGGACGAAACTCCACCCGATGCGGCCAGGGCGCAGGCAGTTATCGCCCAGGAAAGGATACTCAAAATCATGTCAGCCCATGTCACGATCCTGCCGAGTGGCCATGAATTTTTTGTCGAAGGCAACGACACCCTGCTGGAAGCCGCGCTGCGCAACGGCGTTTCACTCAACTATGGCTGCAGCAACGGCAACTGCGGGGATTGCCGCGCGCGCCTGATTTCCGGCGAGGTCAAGAAAGTCCATGCGCACGACTATGTCCTGAAGCAGGCCGAAAGGGATGCGGGCGTGATCCTGCTGTGCTCCTATACGCCGGTGAACGATGTGGTGATACAGGCCGATGTCGCCGGTGCACGCGATATTCCGGTCCAGCATATGAGCGCCAAGGTGAAGTCGATCGAGGTATTCAATCCGCAGGTCGCCGCCCTGCATCTTCTGGCGCCGCGCAGTCAGCGCCTGCGCTATCTGGGCGGACAGTCGGTACAGCTGTCAGTCAACGGGGTGACGGGACGCTATGCGCTTGCCAGTTGCCCGTGCGACGACAGGCATATCGAGGTGCAGGTTCCGCGCCGTCCCGGCGATGCGTTTTCCGAACTGCTTTTCAGCGCGCTGAAGGCGAACGACAACGTTGAGGTGGAGGGCCCCGTCGGTGAATTCGTGCTCGACGAAGACTCCCCTCGACCGGTGATTTTTCTCGCGTTCGGCACCGGCTTTGCCCCGATCAAGAGCCTGATCCAGCACGCCATGTCACTGGAGCAGGCTGAATCGATGGAACTGCACTGGCTGGCCGATGAGGCGGGCCATTACCAGGACAATCTGTGTCGCGCCTGGGGCGATGCGCTGGACAACTTCACCTACTCGCCTCATGCCCGTGACGAGGAAACCGTTGGTGTCCTCAAAGCCATTTCGGCTGATTACCCGGATCTCCATCGTTTTGATGTCTATGCGGCCGGCACCCAGTCTCAGCTCGATGCCGCACGCACGATCTTTCTGGCACAGGGACTGCCTGAAGTGCGCTGGTTTGCCGGCGCGATCGACGCCTGAAGACGTGATTCGGGCGTGGGTTCTGCTGTGGGCTTTTCCGGTGACGGTGTTCGGGCTGGCTATCGCGCTGGTTGCCCGCGCCAGTGGCGGAAACGTAAAGTGGGTCGAGGGGGTCCTTGAAGTATCAGGCGGCTGGCCAGCGCGTGCACTGATGCGCGGATTCCCCTTTAGTGGGGCGGTGGCTGCGATGACGCTGGGTCATGTGGTGATCGGGGTATCTGACATGGCCCTGACGAGAACCCGCGCGCACGAACGCGCCCATGTCAGGCAGTTTGAACGCTGGGGAGGATTGATGCTGGTCTTGTACCCGCTCGCAGGCGTATGGGCGGGGATACGAGGACTCCATCCCTACCGCGATAACCTCTTCGAGATTCAGGCGCGAGCGCAGGAAAACTCGGGCCCTACTATTTGTAAAACCTGACGCTATTTAATCCGGAAGGTGATGGGTTTCCTCTCCGGGCACCCCGGTCTCCGGATCGATCCAGTCGGCAATGCCGATTTCCTCTTCAGCCTGTTCCAGTGTCTCGCCCGGTTCGTAATCGCTGTCCACGCTGTATTCCATGTCCTGAACGGCATCCAGGAGGGTAGGAAACGGGCCGTACTCTTCGCCCGATTCTCGATCCAGCCAGTAAAAACCATCCGGACGCTCGATAATGCGTGTGTGATCGAACTCTGGGGGTGTTTCGGGAATGGCCTGTTTCATGATCCGTGTCCTCCTTGTAACTAACTATAGAGACTCATCGGGAAAGCGACAAGCTTCGTCAAAGCCCTGCCTGTTGCAGAACAATCAGTCCGGACAGCGATGTGCCTAGCAGGATCAGATGCAGCCAGCTCCAAATTCGATAATGCCGCACTAGGGCAGTCACTTCACGGTTGGCAATCAGGAAAGGACGGCCATGCGCGGGCTTGCGCATGAGGTGAATGCCGTCCTTGAGGCGGATATCCATGTGCAGGCGATCGACTTCATTGGAAGCCGCTTCACGCGCCCGCTCCCATTCCGCGAGATCGACTTCGCCGTCACGATTGGCGTCAAACCTGGCCAGCAGCGCGACCTTGTCCCTTTTCCAATCGGCCAGCAAGGCCGCCAGATCGGATTTTTTGTCCAGGGGTGCGTTTGGTCCGCCCAACGTGGCGTGTTCGCCCAGAACGTAGATCGTTTCGCCCTCAAGCAGCGTCCACTCGGTTTTCCGGTAACCGCCCTCGGTCGTCACGCTCTTGCGCGAGGTCTTGATTTCCGCACCCTCGGGATCGACCAGCACGCTGCCGCTGCCATCATCGACGCCAAACGTGTCATGCGAGACGCCCGATTCAACGTATTCCCAGCGGTCACCCTGCTTGCGTTCGATGCGGTAGCGGTACCACAGGCAAGGCATGCCGGTAAGAAAACTGACAAGGGTGTCGCCCGGGGGTTGCTTGCCGAGACCGACGATTTCGACATAGCCCTGGGGCGCCGAAGCGATACGGGAGGTCGGCGTGTCGGCAACCGTGCGGTAGCGCTTGAGATTGGCCAACCAAGCCAGGAAGCTCGTGAAACCGATAAGGGTGAGCGTGATCAGCCAGCCGGTACGCGAGTGCAGTTGAAAGCCGAGCAGCAGGATGGCGAGATTGCCGCCGCCCAGCGCGAAATTGGCAAAATCATGCTGCCATTCCGCGTGAGAACGCAGCAGCGACATCAGCCGGCAAACAGTTGCCGCATGTCGACGTCTTTTTTCTCTTCGGTCGCGAAGCGCAGCAAGGGGAACTGCCGGAATGCAAACAGTTGCGCCACGACCGTATCGGGAAACTGCTCGACCCGCACATTGTTGATGTTGACCGAGTCGTTATAGAACTCGCGGCGATCGGCTATGGCGTTTTCGAGCCCGGTGATTCGGGCCTGAAGGTGCTGGAAGGTTTCGTTGGTTTTCAGGTCGGGATAGGCCTCGGCAACAGCGAAAAGGTTGCCCAGACCCAGACGCAGTGCGCCCTCGGCCTGGCCCAAGGCCGGAATGTTCTGGGTTTCTCGGGCGCTGGCGACCTGGGTGCGGGCCTGCATCACCTTTTCAAGTGTTTCCTGCTCGAATTTCATGTACTGCCTGCAGGTCTCGACCAGTTTCGGCAGTTCGTCATGGCGCTGCTTCAGCAGCACGTCGATATTTGACCAAGCCTTGCCGACATTGTGCTTCAGCGTGACCAGTTGGTTATAGATGAAGATGCCGTAAATCACGACCAGCACTACAACGATAAGAAGAACCAGACTTGCGGACATCGCGCGCTCCTGTTTTTGACCCAGATTGATAGCGGTCCGGGCGTGTCGAACTTGAGTTTCGCCGAGCTATAAGCGCGCCATCAGAAGTGCGGCAATTTCACCATCTTCCAGCACGATGGGATTGGTCTTCATGCTGCTCCCCCGGCAATGGGCGACGATGCGGGGAATGGCCTCGCGGGTCACGCCAAAATTCCCGAGTCTGGGCAGTCGCAAGGCCTGCGTCCAGGCGTCCAGCGTTTCGAGCAGGGCGGCATGGGCCTCAGCCTGCAGCGGGCAAGGCCTTTTACTCAGCAGCCGTCCAACCAGCGCGTATTTTTCCAGCGCCGGGTTGGCGGGGTCGCGTTTTAGCATGGCGTCAATATTGACGCGCGTGGCCTCGGCAAGCAGGGTGCCGCATGCGGCCCCATGCGGAATGGGGAAAAATGCGCCCAGCGGGGCAGCCAGTCCGTGCACCGATCCCAGACCCACCTGCGCCAGCGTGATGCCGGATATCAGCGCCACATAAGCCATGCGGCTGCGTGCTTCAGGGTCGCCTGCATTGGCGTAAAAGCTCAGCAGGCCATCGCGGGCGGCCTTCATCCCGCCCCATGCGAGCGAATCGGTCAGCGGTGTCGCTCGGCCGGAGACATAGGATTCCAGCAGTTGCGTCATCGCATCCATGCCGTTCGCCGCGATCACCGTGGGCGGACAACTGGCCAGAAGGTCGGGATCGACGAGGGCATATTCCGCGACCAGCTTTTCATCGCGAAAGGATTTCTTGAAGCCGTCCGCTCCGCGCACACTTAGCACCGCGTTCCTGGTGGCCTCGGATCCGGTTCCAGCGGTAGTGGGCACAGCGATGAACGGTGTGCTTGGGCCGAGGTATGGCAATTCCGGGCCGACCCCTTCCAGGTGATCCATGACCGAGTTGCCAGGTTTGAGCAAGCCCGCGATGGCCTTGGCGGCATCCAGTGCGCTACCGCCACCGATCCCGATCACTAGGTCATAATGCTGCGAGCCCATTGCCCATACGGCCTCGTCGACCAACTGCGGCGAAGGCTCGTCCCTGACAACAAATATCTGCCATGAAATCCCCTCGGACTTCAGGCCCGCCGCAAGGGCTTGCCAGTGCGAGCTTTGCTGGAAGGATCGTGAGCCAGTCACAAGCAGCGCGTTCGTCCCATAGCGGCGTGCGATCCCGGGCAGCTTGTTTAGTACCGCTGCGCCGAATTCGATGCGGGGTATCCGCGAAATCGAGAAATCAGTAATCAGCAAAACGATGTCCTCAGCAGGTGGATGGCATTCCTTGGAGTTTACAACCAACCAGTCTGCCTATTGTTTGAGCGATTCTGGCGCGTCATACAGTGGAGTTGGCCGGAGTATGATGTCCATCCATGCTTGGCATGCCCGACGGTCAAACTGATAACCCGTTGAAAACAAAAAAGTTGTGGCGTGGTGGATGAATCGTGCACCTGATAACTGGGGCGGTCAGGAGAGAAATACCAGTGAGGCTGTTGACGTGGCGAAACGGACTTTGTTATAGTCTCGCTTCTCGATTGACGCAGCTGTGTTGCGACAGGCGCGGGGTGGAGCAGTCTGGCAGCTCGTCGGGCTCATAACCCGAAGGTCGTAGGTTCAAATCCTGCCCCCGCAACCATTTCACGACAGGTGATCAGTCGAACGTTCTTTAACAATTTACAGCCGATAGGTGTGGGTGTTGTGGTGGTCGTTGTTCTGGCTTTGGCTGGGATGACAACTAGCATAGATGCTCACACTTAGATGAAGTAATTCATTTGAGTTGAGCGACGAAGTATTGAAGTAATTG
>JBGSTQ010000166.1:0-12045 GCA_041736375.1 Thiobacillaceae bacterium | reverse complement strand
CGCGGATGCAGCCGTAGCCGGCGACGATGGCGGGCGCCCGTGCATTACCGATCAGCCTGGCGAGCGCCCCAAGAGACTCCGATCCGCTATGGGCTGAAGCCCAGGTGGAATCGTGCACGTCGGCCGACGCGGCGGGCGCGGTGCCGCGGGCGGGAAAGTGGAGCTGGTCGAGTACGCCTGCATCGATGCTTTCCTTCTGCACATTGTAGGGAATCGACAGCAGCACCGGGCCGGGATTGTGGCCCAGCAGTGCCTGCGTGGCCTGGTTCAGCACCTGGCCAAGATAGTCGGTGCGCTCGACCAGCCGGCGATAGCGCGTGATCGGCGCGAACAGCGCGCATTGGTCTATGGTGCCGCCTTCGCCCGCGCTTTCCTGCAGGCCGCCGCGGCCGAAGATGTAGGTCGAGGTCTCGCCGGTGATGGCGAGCACCGGCAGCCGCTCGGCGTAAGCGTTGGCGATGCCGGTGACCAGATTGGTCGCGCCCGGACCGGCGGTGGCGATGCAGGCGGACACCTGGTGCGACACCCGCGCATAGCCGCACGCCATGAAGGCCGCACCCTGCTCGTGCTTGACCAGCACGCTCTTCAGCTTCGAATCGTGCAGACGGTCGTAGATCGGGAGCACGTGCCCACCCGGCATGCCGAATAGGGTATCGATGCCCAGGCGTTCCAGATACCTGACGATCAGTTCACTGACGGAAATGTTCATTGCTTGTTATGGGGACCGCGGCCTCGTTCCGACGGTTGCGTGCCGACGCAACCGGAAGGTTGGGATTTGAGCACAAGACGCCGCGCGGGGAAACCTCGGGGCTTGCGTGGGGTAGGGTGCCGAGCCCACTCTTGTTACGCGGCATTGCCTGATTGCCGCGTAATGCGAACTTCGCAATGTCGTGGGCTTGGGTGGTGTGCAGGCAAGCGCGACAATGGTGGCAACAACTCATGAAGTCACCGGCAACGCCCCACTCAGCCTCGAGGGCAGGGTCTTTCAGGCTTTGGCCAGGCGCTGCTCGATTTCGGTGAAGGTGTGCGCCACTTCGGTGGTTTCGATGTTGATGCCCAGCTGTTTGCAAAGTTGCGACAGCGAGAGCAGACCGCGCACCATCTGCCTGCCGTTGACGCTTTCGATCACCAGCGCGTGCTGGCGACCGCGTGCCTTGAGCGTTTCCAGTACGTGGCCGACACGGGCGTGGGCAATGTCCTCGTAATCGACCGCTTCCAGCCGCTCCACCGGCGTCATGATGTCGGCCACCAGCACTTCATCGCGGCGGATGCCGCGGCTCTGCACGACCTGCATGGGCTTTTCGCCATGAATGTCGGTGCTGGTGACCAGTCCGGCCACGCGGTCTTCCGCTTCCATGACGAACAGCAGGCGCACCTTGCGGCGGACCATGCGTTCCTCGGCCTGCTTGACGGTGTCGCCTGGGGTAGCGATGAAGGCGGTCAGACGACGGAAATCGGTCATGACATCGAGCGCCGGATTGTCCAGTCCCACACGGTCAGGCAACACGCAGGAAGGGCGATGCAGACCGGCAGTCTTGTCGAGATTGCGGGAAGGCAGACGGTTATAGGGCATGGCGGTTCTCCTTGTGCTGATTCCGGAATTCCACTCAAACCGACTCGAGTGGATGGACTTGAACTGCCAATCCTGTTCCCGGCTGAGCTGTCTGTCCATTCAAGATTTTTTTATCGGGTATAAACGGCATTTGATTCGGGTCGCCCTAGGCGTCCTTCCTCAGGCGGCCTGCTGCAGGAGTTTCTGGAACGCCGCTTCGAACAGATTGATACCATCGACCTGAAGGGCATGGCCGACGACTTCCATGTCGATGCCCAGCTGCGCTAGCTCCGCGAGCTGGGCCGTGGCTTCGGCGACGCCTTGTTCCAGCCGCAGTGCTGGGCGACCCTGTGTGCGCAGGGCCGCAAGGGTCTTGTCAGGCAGAGTGTTGATGGTTTCCCTGCCGATCAGCGGTTCGACGTAAAGAAGCTCGTGGTAGTCCGGATTCTTGACGCCCGTGCTCGCCCACAGCAGGAACTGGGGGGCGGCGCCCCGCTGTCTCAGGGCGTCGAAGGCCTCGCCGTGAAACGTGTCGAGATAACGCTGATAGGCGACTTTGGCCATCGCAACCGCCGCCTTGCCGCGCAGGGACAGCGCTTCCTGGGTGCCGACGGCGGTCAACTGCTTGTCGACGAGGGTGTCGACACGCGAGAGGAACAGGCTTGCCACCGCTTTGCTTTGTCGCACCTCGGCGCCGGCTGCGGCGCGTGCGCTGAGCCCGCGGATGTAGGCATCGAACGCCGCTTCGGCCTGGGCGACCGAAAACAGCAGGGTGACGTTGACGTTGATGCCCAGCGTGGTCAGGGCTTCGAACGCACGCACGCCATCATGTGTGCCCGGCACCTTGATCAGCAGGTTGCGGCGGTTCACCGCCGCCGCGAGGCGCTGCGCTTCCTCGACCGTTCGTGCGGCGTCATAAGCCCAGCGTGGCGCGACTTCCAGGCTGACGTAGCCATCCACCCGGCTGCTGCGCTCGAAGACCGGTTGCAGCAGGTCGCATGCCGCCTGGATGTCGGGAATCACCAGCGCCTCGTAGCGGCGTTCGGCATTCGGCTCGCTGGCCCGCAGGCGCAAGAGGTCGTCGGCGTAGTGCGGGCTGCTGGCGATCGCGTTCTGAAAAATGGACGGGTTCGAGGTCACGCCCGACACGCCATCCTCGGCAATCAGCCTGGCCAAGGTGCCGTCGCGGATCAGGCTGCGCGAGAGGTTGTCCAGCCAGAGGCTCTGGCCAAGGGCGGTAACCTGCAGCGCTGCGTTCATGGGCTTCCCCTTTTTCGATGAATCTTCAGGATAGAACCGCTTGATGACGGTAAGTTCATCAATGCCGGCTAAACGGCGCCGTATCCCGCGCCTGTGCTAGACTTCGGCGCATTCCTTCGGCTCCTTTTGCGGTTATTCCCATGTCTGGCAGCACACTCGGCAAACTGTTCTGTGTCACCGTGTTCGGCGAATCGCACGGACCCGCCATCGGCTGCGTGGTCGACGGTTGCCCGCCCGGGATGGTGCTCGCCGAGTCCGACATCCAACTGGATCTGGACCGTCGCAAGCCCGGCACGTCGCGCCACGTTACCCAGCGCCGCGAATCCGACAGCGTGGAAATCCTCTCCGGCCTGTACGAAGGCAAGACCACCGGCACGCCGATCGCGCTCCTTATCCGCAACGAGGACCAGCGCAGCAAGGACTACGGCAACATCAGCGAGACGTTCCGCCCTGGTCACGCCGACTACACCTACACGCAGAAATACGGATTCCGCGACCCGCGCGGCGGCGGGCGATCGTCGGCGCGGCTGACCGCGCCAATCGTCGGCGCCGGTGCCATCGCCAAAAAATGGCTGGCCGAAAAATACGGCATCGTGATCCGCGGCTACATGAGCGCGCTCGGGCCGATCGACCTTCCCTTCGAGTCGTGGGACGAGGTCAACAACAACGCCTTCTTCTCGCCTAGCGCCGCCATCGTCCCCGAACTCGAGGACTACATGGACGCGCTGCGCAAGTCGGGCGATTCGGTCGGCGCCAGGATCAGCGTGGTGGCGGAAAATGTTCCTCCGGGCTGGGGCGAGCCGCTCTATGACAAGCTCGACGCCGACCTCGCTCATGCGCTGATGGGGCTGAACGCCGTCAAGGGCGTGGAAATCGGCGACGGCATGGAATCCACCCGGCAAAAAGGCTCCGCGCACCGCGACGAAATGACCCCCGAGGGATTTCTCTCCAATCATGCCGGCGGCGTGCTCGGCGGCATCTCGTCGGGTCAGGCCATCGTTGCCCACATCGCCATCAAGCCCACTTCCTCGATCCGCCTGCCGGGTCGTTCCATCGACTTGCACGGACAACCGATCGAGGTCGTCACCCACGGCCGCCACGACCCCTGCGTTGGCATCCGCGCCACCCCGATCGCCGAGGCGCTGATGGCCATCGTGCTGATGGATCATGCACTGCGCCATCGCGCACAGTGCGGCGATGTTGAACACAACACGCCGGTGATCCCGGCGAAGGCCGGCTGACGAACGCAGCAGGAGTGGCGCTTACCGTCTTCCCTTGGTGTCGGGCGGGTTCTGCGGGTGCGGGGGCGCAAGCCGGCCGCGTGTTGACTAAGCTTCCTGAATCACGAAATCGTGCGTTATTTCGGCCACTTTTCCGAGCATGATGCTCGCAGAACAATATTTCTCGGCAGAGAGCTTGACCGCCTGTTCGACCCGCTTGGCGTCGAGACCATGCCCACTAACGATGAAGTGGACGTGGATGCGGGTAAATACCTTGGGATCGGTGTCGGCGCGCATGGCATCGATTTCGGCAATGCAGTCGGTGATGGCCTGGCGGCCCTTGCGCAGGATGTGGACGACGTCGAAGGCAGAGCAGCCGCCCAGTCCCAGCAGCAGCATTTCCATCGGACGTACGCCAAGATTTTTGCCGCCGGAGTCAGGTGGGCCGTCCATGACGACCGTGTGGCCGGACTCGCTCTGGCCGGCGAAACAGACGCCTTCGATGAGTTTGACGCGTGCTTTCATGCGGATTCTTTCAATTGCACCTCGGTGCGGAGTTTGTACCACAAAATACCCAGCCATTCGTGCAGGGCGAAGTAGCTGTCGCGCAGCCCAAAAGCGCTGGGCAGCAGGCTGAGAGGCGAGTCGATTTGGGTGTCGGCGAACTGTGTGCCCGCGGCGATGACGGTCAGGCCGTGCCGCTCGAACTGGGTCACCGCGCGGCGCAAATGCCAGGCGTGACTGACCAGCAGAATGCGCTCGACGCCCGCTTCGTGCAGGCGTGGCGCCGACAGTCTGGCGTTGTCCCAGGTGGTGAGCGCGCCATCCTCGACCCAGGTCACCGGAACCCTGAACTCGTTTTCGAGAATGTCGCGCATCAGCGAACCCTCCGGGGTGCAGCCGCCGCCTGGCATGCCCCCTGTGACCAGCACAGGCAGGCCGCTGGCACGCTGAAGGCGTGCGGCGTAGCGCAAACGCTCCAGGGTTAGGGCGTTGACCGTATCGCCGCCGTATTCCAGTGCGTCGGTGCGGCGGCCGCCGCCGAGCACGACGATGGCGTCGCCCTGGGGCGGGCTGGCGAGATCGATCGGGTCGGAGATTTCCAGGCTGTTCTGCAGCACCCCACTCACCCAGGGGGTCGACAGGCCATAGAGCGCGCCGGCTGACAATAAAATGAGTGCCCTGGCGAGGCGAGGCGTCTTGCGTAAAAGGGCGAGGCCGGCCACGATCAGCAACACCAGCGAGAATGGCGGCAGCAAGGCGCTTGCGAGTAGGGTGGAGATGAGCCAGCCGATCATGCCGGGATTGTATTCCGGCGCGCGCCCGATACACTCGACGGCCATTAAACCGGTCGATTCCGTATCGTTTGACTTGCCGCGGATGCCCGGTTAAAATGCGCGGCTTTCCGAGAAACTCCTCTGTGCAGAGGTTGGATAATGAAAACGTTTTCAGCAAAATCGCATGAAGTCAAACACGACTGGTTCGTGATTGACGCCGACAACCTGGTCCTTGGGCGCCTGGCGTCCGAGATTGCCCGCCGCCTGCGTGGCAAGCACAAGCCCATCTATACGCCCCACGTCGATACCGGTGATTTCATCGTCGTGGTGAACGCCGCCAAGATGCGCGTGACCGGCAACAAGGCACTCGACAAGAAGTATTTCAGCCACTCCGGCTATCCCGGCGGCATCTACGAGACCAACTTCGGCAAGATGCAGGAGCGTTTCCCCGGTCGTGCGCTGGAAAAGGCGGTCAAGGGCATGTTGCCCAAGGGGCCGCTGGGCTACGCCATGATCAAGAAAATGAAAATTTACGCGGGCGCGGACCATCCGCACGCTGCCCAGCAGCCCCAGCCCCTCGACATCAACGCTTAAGGTCGCATCATGATCGGTAACTACAACTACGGTACGGGACGTCGCAAATCGTCGGTTGCCCGCGTGTTCCTCAAGGCCGGCAGCGGCAAGATCGTTGTCAACGACAAGCCGGTGGATGAGTATTTCTCGCGCGAAACCGGTCGCATGGTCGTGCGCCAGCCGCTGGTGCTGACCGACAACCTGAACCGTTTCGACATCATGGTCAACGTCGCCGGCGGCGGCGAATCCGGTCAAGCCGGTGCAGTGCGCCACGGCATCACCCGTGCGCTGATCGACCTGGACGCCGGTTTGAAGCCCACGCTGAAAGCGGCCGGCCTGGTGACCCGCGATGCTCGTGAAGTCGAACGTAAAAAAGTCGGCTTCCACAAGGCGCGTCGCCGCAAGCAGTTCTCCAAGCGTTAATCACGCTAGAAGCGCAGAAAAAGCCGTCCGATTTGGGCGGCTTTTTTGTTGCCGTCATAAGCCTGTCTTACAATGACGGCCATTCATCGCAACGGGGTTTGAAGCATGATCAAGGTCGGTATTGTGGGCGGCACGGGCTACACCGGGGTCGAATTGCTGCGTCTGCTGGCGCGCCATCCGCAGGTGGAGTTGCGAGCCATCACCTCGCGCAAGGAAGCCGGAATGCCGGTGGCCGAGATGTTTCCCAACCTGCGCGGCCGGGTGAAGCTGGCGTTTTCCACCCCGGAAGAAGCCGGTTTGGAGAAATGCGACGTCGTGTTCTTCGCCACCCCCAACGGCGTGGCGATGCAGCAGACGCGCGCGCTGCTCGACGCCGGCGTCAAGGTCATCGACCTGGCAGCCGACTTCCGCATCAAGGACATCGCGGTGTGGGAGAAATGGTACAAGATGGAACATGCCTGCCCCGATCTGGTGGCTGAGGCCGTGTACGGACTGCCCGAGATCAACCGCGCTGCTATCAAGGGCGCGCGTCTAATTGCCAACCCGGGTTGCTATCCGACGGCGGTGCAACTGGGCTTTCTGCCGCTTCTGGAGTCTGGGGCAGTCGACACCGGCTTTCTGGTGGCGGACGCCAAGTCGGGCGTTTCCGGCGCCGGGCGCAAGCCGGAAACCCACATCCTTTTCGCCGAGGCGGCGGACAATTTCAAGGCCTATGCGGTTGGGGGTCATCGCCACTGGCCAGAAATCAAGCAGGGACTCGAAATCTTTGCTGGCAAACCGGTGAACTTCACCTTTGTGCCGCACCTGACGCCGCTGATCCGTGGCATCCATGCCACCCTGTATGCGAAGATCAGCGCCGATATCGATCTGCAAAGCCTGTTCGAAAAACGCTACGCCGGCGAGGCCTTCGTCGATGTGATGCCTGCCGGCACGCATCCTGAAACCCGTTCGGTCCGCGGCGCCAATATCTGCCGTATCGCGGTGCACCGGCCTCAGGACAGCGATACCGTGGTGGTGCTGTCGGTGATCGACAATCTGGTCAAGGGTGCGGCGGGCCAGGCGGTGCAGAACATGAATATCCTGTTCGACCTGCCCGAGGACACCGCGCTGTCTGACGTCGGGATGCTGCCCTAATAGAACAATCCACGGTTCGCTGGGACAGGGGTGGGGCCAGGCTTTCTGGAGGAACTCCGCGGTCGGATCAGGGTCTTTGCTTGACGCCGGACGGGTGATGCGGATAATCACCTCACAATTTATCTAAGGAGCATCCCCATGAATGCCACAACCGAAATGGAATCCCCGCTGATCTTTACCGACAGTGCGGCCAACAAAGTCAAAAGCCTGATCGACGAGGAAGGCAACCCGGACCTGAAGCTGCGTGTATTCGTTTCCGGCGGCGGCTGTTCGGGCTTCCAGTATGGCTTTACCTTCGACGAAGCCCAGAATGAAGACGATACCGTGATGGTGAAGAACGGTGTCACCCTTTTGGTTGATTCGATGAGCTTTCAGTATCTGGTTGGCGCTGAAATCGACTACTCGGAAGGCCTTGAAGGCGCCCAGTTCGTGATCAAGAATCCCAATGCAACGACCACGTGTGGTTGCGGTTCCTCTTTCTCGGCCTGAGTTAAGCTCAGTTGCAGCAACAAAAAAGCGGCTCAAGGCCGCTTTTTTGTTGCCCGCAAGATTTCCGTCAAGCGGGATAAATTGCTCCCAGGATTCGCGGCCCATGCGCACCTGTCACTGAGGGAATATTGGCCGGGCGATGGTGAATCGCCTGCCTTGCCAGCCAGGCAAACGCCAGCGCCTCCATCCAGTCAGGGTCAATTCCGACGCTCTGGGTCGAAGCCACGCCGACGGCACCGAGCAACTCGGCGATGCGCTGCATCAGCAGGCGGTTGTGAACACCGCCACCGCATACATACACTTCTCTGACTCCTATACAGTCGTGGTGAATCACCTCACACAGGGTTCTTGCCGTCAACTCGGTCAGCGTGGCCTGGACGTCGGCGGCATCAGGCGCGGCCAGATTCAGCTCGTGCATGGCAGCAAGCAGCCACTCAATATTGAACTGCTCCCGCCCGGCACTTTTGGGCGGAGAGTGCCGAAAATAGGGGTGGTACAACAGGGCTTCCAGCAGGTTCGGGATCACCTTTCCGCTGGCCGCCCATTCACCGTTTTCATCGTAGCGTTTGCCCTGCTGCCGATGGATCCAGGCATCCAGAAGGAGGTTCCCGGGACCGGTATCCCAGCCGCGCACCGGCCCGTCCGGGGGAAGGTCGGTGACATTGGCAATGCCGCCGATATTGACGACGACACGGTGCATTTGCGGGTGCTGCAATTGATCGGCATGAAAAGCGGGGACCAGCGGTGCTCCCTGTCCGCCTGCTGCAATATCGCGGCTGCGAAAGTCGGTCACAACGGCAATCCCAGTCAGTTCGGCCAGCAGGGCGGCGTTGCCGATTTGCAGGGTATAACCGACCTCGGGTCGGTGGCGCAGGGTTTGACCGTGGCAACCAATCGCTCGCACAGCCTTATTCTCGGAGTTGGCGAAGTGCAACAGACTTTTGACGGCATCGGCATAGTGCCGCGCCAGTTCATTGCCGGTAAGCGCAGCGAGATGGAGTTCATCGATCTGTGGGGAATGAAGCCGAAGCAAACGCCCACGCAAATCTTCGGAATAGGGTAGGTAGTGCTGGGCGATCAGGCGTGACTTGCCGTTCTGATCGATTTCTGAGAGAACGGCATCAATGCCGTCCAGGCTGGTCCCGGACATGAGACCGACATAGCGTTCGGTCTCATTGGACAGCAATTTCTTCAATCCAGGGCGGCGATATTGGTTCCGCGCATCAACTTGAGCTTGTCGCCCCACATCGCGGTTTGCTGCAGGAAGCTGGGCTTGAGTGCGGCCGGAAGGGGGGGCGAACCTGGAAGCTTAACGGTCATCGGGTTCTGAGGCCGGCTGGCGATGCGGATTTCGTAGTGCAGGTGCGGCCCGGTCGCGGTTCCGGTCGCCCCAACGTATCCAATGACCTGTCCCTGGCTGACCGCCTTGCCGTTGCGCATCCCGGGTACAAAACCGTTCAGATGCGCGTAATAGCTTTCGAAGCCATTGCTATGGCGCAGGATGACCAGGTTGCCATAACCGCCCTTGCGCCCCATGAAGCTGATGGTTCCATCACCGGTTGCCTTGACGCGGGTGCCTGTAGGAGCGCCGAAATCAACACCGGTATGGGCGCGATGGAAGCCATAGACGGGATGCTTGCGCGAGTTGCTGAAGCTGGAGGTCACCCGTGAGAATTCGAGGGGTGAACGCAGGAAACCCTTTTTCAGCGATTCGCCTTCGGGGGTGTAGTAGTCCTCACGGCCGTAGGGGTCGCGGAACAGCACGGCACGATAGGATTTGCCTGCGTTGATGAATTCGGCTGAAAGCATCTTGCCGATGTCAACCGGCTCGCCATTGCGGTAATTAACCGTGTAGACAACGGAAAAGGTGTCTCCGCGACGCAGGTCATTGCGGAAGTCGAGGTTGGTGGAAAAGGTCTCGGCAAGCTGGTCGGCGATCTTTTCGGGGATGCCGGCGCTGTCGGTTGCGGCGTAAAGCGAGGAATAGATGCGGCCCGAGCGCATCACGGTTCGGGTTTCCAGCAATGCGTCGGTCGACTCGGCAACATACTCTTCACCCTCGCGACGAACGGTCAGGCTGTCGTCCCCGGCACGCACGTAGCGAAACGCCAGCAACTGGCCATCTGCCGTGGTTGTGGCCTGGATTTGCTGGCCGGTACGGACGCGGGTTGCGACCTGGCGCACCGCGTCGGTGGCGAGCAGGCGCTGGATTTCGAGATCATTGACGTTGAGGCGGGACAGGGCGTTGGCGAGGGTGTCGCCGGGCAGGATCTGGCTGTCGCGCTGGAAAATCTCTTGATTGGCGCCGCTCTCGAGTTCCGGGAGGGCGATCGCTTCAATCACTGTCTCGGGTGTGATGCTGAGCGTATTGGTGTCCGGCGCCAGGCCAAAAGCCGCTACCACGCCAAAAAGCGGCAGGCTCGACAAGGCAACCAGGGTGCGCAGTCTGAAGCGGCGTTCCGCACCGCTTGCGCGATCGGTTAAGATTCTCAGTTTGGTGAACGGCATAAACCGGTACCCCTTCCGTAATCGAAGCCGAAGTCTAACACAGCTCGCTCCAGCAAATACCTGAATTCAAACAGCGGGTTGGATGGCGGGATAAAAAAGCCCTAGACAGTCTACGGATAAATCGGGTCAAACTTGACAGATAAATTGAACAAATTGGATACAAACCCCATGCAGGACGTTTTAAGGGAAATCAAGCGCGGAGCCGAAGAGCTCCTGGTAGAAGCTGAGCTGGTCGAAAAGCTCAAAACCGGACGCCCTCTCCGCATCAAGGCGGGCTTCGACCCGACAGCGCCGGATCTCCATCTGGGCCATACCGTACTGCTGAACAAGTTGCGCCAGTTCCAGCAGTTGGGTCATCAGGTGATTTTCCTGATCGGTGACTTTACCGGGATGATTGGTGATCCCACCGGGAAGAACACCACCCGTCCGCCGCTGACCCGCGAGGCGGTTGCCGAGAATGCAAAAACCTATCAGGAACAGGTTTTCAGGATTCTGAACCCCGAACTGACCGAGGTCCGCTTCAACTCGGAGTGGATGGAAGGTGTCGGGTCGGTCGGCATGATACGGCTGGCGGCCACGCATACCGTGGCACGCATGCTGGAACGCGATGATTTCCACAAACGCTACACCAGCCAGCAGCCCATTGCCATTCATGAGTTCCTTTATCCGCTGATCCAGGGTTATGACTCGGTGGAGCTGAAAGCGGATGTGGAACTCGGCGGAACGGACCAGAAGTTCAATTTGCTGATGGGACGTGAACTGCAGAAGCACTATGGGCAGCCCGCACAGTGCATTCTGACCATGCCGCTGCTGGAGGGCACGGACGGTATCAACAAGATGTCGAAATCCCTCGGCAATTACATCGGCATCAACGAGCCGCCACAGGAGATATTCGGCAAGCTGATGTCAATTTCCGACGACCTGATGTGGCGCTACATCCAGTTGCTGTCGTTCGAGTCGCTCGCGACCATCGAAGGCTGGAAGCGCCAGGTGGTAGAAGGCGCCAATCCGCGTGACATCAAGGTCGGTTTCGCACAGGAGATCGTCGCGCGCTTCCACGGTTCCGCGGCGGCGGCCGAGGCACTGGCTGAATTCGAGGCACGCTTCCAGCGTGGCGCACTGCCGGACGACATGCCGGAAATCACCTTGCCGGGTGTCGATGGGAGCCTGCTGCTGCCGCAGTTGCTGAAGCAGGCCGGACTGGTTCCAAGTACCTCGGATGCCATCCGCCAGATCGCCGGCGGCGGCGTGAAACTTGATGGCGAACGCGTGACGGATAAAGGCGTAAGCGTCCCAGTGGGAGCGACTGTCGTGGCACAGGTCGGCAAGCGAAAATTCGCCCGCGTCACAATTATTTAAAAATAATTTCGTCGAAAGTGTTGACGGATTATTTCTGCTCTGTAGAATGCGCACCTTCTCGAAACGCAGCACGCCACGCAAGACGCGAAACGTGATGCTAATCGATTGATCTTTAACAATTTACAGCCGATAGGTGTGGGTGTTGTGGTGGTCGTTGTTCTGGCTTTGGCTGGGATGACAACTAGCATAGATGCTCACACTTAGATGAAGTAATTCATTTGAGTTGAGCGACGAAGTATTGAAGTAATTG
>JBGSTQ010000140.1:0-2140 GCA_041736375.1 Thiobacillaceae bacterium | reverse complement strand
CGCGCGGCCAGATCGGCCACCGGCGCCACCGCTGCGCCGGAAAGGACGATGCCGAGCAAGCCGGAGAGCAGGGTCATGGCGACGGCAACGATGCTGAGCTGCTGGGCAAAGCGCCGTTCGCGCTTGAGCTTCAGGGAAATGTCGTAGAGCAGGTAGTAGCGCGCGTTGTCCCGGTCCAGCACGGCGGCCCGGTAGGACAGGGTGCCGACGCGGACTTCGTGACGGCCGGGCGGGAGCGTGGCGAGATAATCCGGCACGCCGTCCATCTCGCCCGCTTCCCGCACAAAACCCTGCAGGGTGACGGTGGACGGCGGCAGCGAGAGGGGGTTGCGCTCGCGGCGGGCGATGTAATCGTCGAGTTCCGCGGTCAGGGTTTCGTCGATCAGACGCACGCTCAGGTCGTGGGCGGACTGGTACACCATCACCGCCATGACCAGGCTGAGCAACGCCCCAAAAGCCGCGAAATAGAGGGCGACGCGCGCGCGCAGGCTATGCAGGCGGAGCATCCGGCGCTTTCAGCTGATAGCCCACGCCGCGCACGGTATGCAGCAGCGGCGGCAGATCGGGCGGATCGATGGCGGCGCGCAGGGTATGCATGTGCACGCGCAGGGAATCGGAATCGGGCGGCGAATCGCCCCAGGCCGCCTGTTCGATTTCGCGCCGCCACACGACGTTGGGCGAGCGCTTCATCAGCAGCTCGAGGACGCGCAGCGGCAGCATGGGCAGGGTCAGCGTGCGGCCTGCGCGCTGCACGGTGAGGGTACCGAGATCGAACACCAGATCGGCCACCTGCAGCCGGCTCAGGTGTTCGCCGGCCTTGGAACGCCGCACCAGGGCGGCGAGGCGCAGCTCCAGTTCGCGCAGTTCGAATGGCTTGACCAGGTAATCGTCGGCGCCTTCACCGAAGCCGGCGATCTTGTCGTCCAGCGTGGCGCGCGCGGTCAGCATCAGCACCGGCGTCGCCGATTGAGCGTCGCGGCGCAGGCGTCGGCACAGGGTGAGGCCGTCGATGCCGGGCAGCATCAGGTCGAGCACGATGACATCATGAGGCTGGGCGACCGCCAGATGCAGGCCGCTCACGCCATCCAGTGCCACATCCACCTGATGGCCGTGACTCTCCAGAAAATCGGCGATGTTGGCCGCAAGATCGGCATTGTCTTCCACGACCAGAACGGAAAAGACACCGTGGTCGTTCATGGCCGGCAATGGGGAACTCGAAAGCGCATGCCAGTCTTTTATCACCGCGGCGCCGTCGACGTCCAGTCTGCACTCGAGAGCCCGCACTTTCCTCGCGCCAAGTCATGCCGCTTGCCGGGAACCAAGGGCGCACCGGCCGATGGGCGCAGCTGTCCAGCCTTCAAGCTCGGCACGCCGGGCTTTTTTATTGACGTCCACCTGCCACCCTCGACATAATCGCGTCTGCCGGGACGACCAGCTCCCGGCGCAAGGATTCCCCATCCGCAAGACGGTGTCCCGTCCAAGCCTGGTTTGATCCATTCATCTTGGAGATTGATTCTTGGACACCGTACCGACCACCCCACCCGCGCCCGTCACCCTGGGCGAAGCCTTCAAATACTGGCTCAAGCTCGGCTTCATCAGCTTCGGCGGCCCCGCCGGGCAGATTTCGATGATGCATCAGGAGCTGGTGGAGAAGCGCCGCTGGATTTCCGAGCACCGCTATCTGCACGCGCTCAACTACTGCATGCTGCTGCCGGGGCCGGAAGCGACCCAGCTGGCGATCTACATCAGCTGGCTGATGCACGGCATACGCGGCGGCATCATTGCCGGCGTGCTGTTCTTCCTGCCGTCCTTTCTGCTGCTGTCGCTGCTGGCCGGCCTCTACCTCGCGTACGGCAACCTGCCCTGGGTGCAGGGCATGTTCTACGGCATCAAGCCGGCGGTGGTGGCGATCGTCCTGTTCGCGGCCTGGCGCATCGGCAGCCGGGCCCTGAAGAACGAGGTGCTGTGGACCATGGCGGCGCTGGCCTTCATTGGCATCTTCTTCTTCGACATCGCGTTTCCGTGGATCGTGCTGGCCGCCGGCTTGCTCGGCGCGATCGGCGGCAAGCTTGCGCCGCACAAATTCAAAAGCGGCGGCGGACACGGCGCCAGCGCCAGGGAATACGGCCCGGCGATCATC
>JBGSTQ010000138.1:0-7923 GCA_041736375.1 Thiobacillaceae bacterium | reverse complement strand
TCAACCCCCTGCTGGTGGACGAACACGGCGCCCTGGCCGCCGACGCGCGCATCGTCATCGCCGCCCGGGCGCCGGGGGCGGACCGCTACAGCCACATGGCCATCCACCCCTACCCCGCCCAGCTGGTGAGCCAGTGGCAACTGCCCAACGGCATGGACGTCACCATCCGCCCCATCCGCCCGGAGGACGCGGAGATCACCCAGACCTTTGTGCGCGGACTTTCCGAGGAGGCCAAGTACTTCCGCTTCATGGACGCCGTGCGCGAGCTCTCCCCCGCCATGCTGGCGCGCCTGACCCAGATCGACTACGACCGGGAGATGGCCCTGCTGATGGTGACCGAGATCGACGGCCAGGAGGTGGAGATGGGCGTGGCCCGCTACGCCAGCGATGCCACCCTCGCCAACGCCGAGTTCGCCCTGGTGGTGGACGACCGCTGGCAGCACCAGGGCATCGCCCACAAGCTCATGAACGTGCTCATGGACGTGGCCCGCGCCAAGGGCGTGAAGGTGTTCGAGGGCGAAGTGCTCAAGCGCAACAGCAAGATGCTGCACCTGGTGGAAGGCCTGGGCTTCCACATCGAGGTGCATCCGGAGGACGACAGCGTGAAGCGGGTGACGCGGGCGCTGTGACACAAACACAAAGGGCCTCGCTTGAGGCCCTTTGCATGCATGGGCAGCGCCGTTCGCTGTAACTGGTTATTAGGCGCGTCGCCAAACGGCTAATGCCGCTTTGGCAAGTCGTCCAGCCTCCTGGAGCTTGGCGTTACCCACCTCCAGGGCAGCCTTCACTTCGGCGATGCGCTTCTCAATCTTGGCTTTCTGCCGGTCGCTCGCCTGCTTGAGCGGCTTCACTTCAGCCTGGAAGGCAGCGGACTCCCGCGCCAGTTGGTCCTCGACGACCTCAAAGCACAGGTGTCGGAAGACCATACCCCCCAGTTTCCCGACCCGTGCGTCAACCGGCGCCGTCCAGCGCTCTCTTCCATATCGGCCAGGACGGCCGCCTTGCCGGGGCTGAGGGCCGTCGAGACATCGTCCACGAACTGGACGCCACGGCGATCTCTGTGTTTCACCGCACAGACCATGAGGATATACAAACCGATATTCTCGGTGTCAGGGTAGGCCATGACCTCTCGAACTGAGTCGGTAGTCCTGCGCTCGTTTGTACTTACCTAGGGAAAGGACATGACATCCATTCAATCTCCCCGCGTAACAGTACCCACCAAAACACCGGCCGACACCCGTGGTTTCGACGAGATTACCCACTGCGCGCGCTGGCGGACGGCATCTTCATGGCGCCGATTCATCAGGCTCGCACCGCCTCCAGCTGAAGAATTGTCGGCACGCTCAGCCAGACACAGGCCGTGTTGCCGGCTTTGGATCCAGCATGAAACGACGCACGATCTTGGGTAAACCGCCCTTTAGTGCGGACGTGAATGCGGAAATCTCCGCGTTGATCGAGATACTGCACCGGACCGAGCGACGCCTGAAAGAATTGACGGACGGCGAAATGGATACGGTGGCGGACCGTGACAACCGGACGCTTTTGTCGCGGCGCGCCCAGGACCACATGCGTCACAACGAGGCGGTCAGCCGGGTTTCCATCCTCAACGCGCTGTCCGCGAACATCGCCATGCTCGATAGCCAAGGTCTCGTCCTATCAGTGAACGAAGCATGGCGGAAATTCGCCGACACGAATGGACTCCAGAGCCCGGAATATGGAATCGGCCTCAATTACCTCACGGTTTGCGACCGTGCATATGGAGAGGACGTGTCCGCGGCTCGGCAGGCCGCCGAGGGCATTCGCTCGGTGTTAGGCGGCGAGGTAAAAAGCTTTGCCATGGAATATTCCTGTCATTCGCCGACAGAACAGCGTTGGTTCCTGATGACGGTAACGCCCTTGGCTGATGACTCTCCGCAGGGTGTCGTTGTCATGCACTCGAACATCACCGATATCAAGCAAGCAGATGAGCGGGCACACCAACTGGCCGAGCGGCTCACGACGACGCTCGAGAGCATCACGGACGCGTTTTTCACCGTGGACCGGGAATGGCGGTTCACCTTTCTCAACCGCGAGGCGGAGCGGCTGCTTGCGCGGACCGGTGTGGAACTGAACGGCCAGGTGCTTTGGACGGAGTTCCCCGACACGATCGGCTCCACCTTCGAGCGCGAATACCGCCGCGCGATCGAGGACAACCAGAGTGTGGAGTTCGAGGAATTCTACCCGCCACTCGACACCTGGTTCGGCGTCCACGCCTATCCTTCCGAGCAGGGCCTGGCGGTGTATTTCAGCGATATCGGCGCGCGCAAGCAGGCGGCGGACGAACTCCGCGAGTCGCAGAATCTGCTCCGGCTCGTTGTGGAAAAAGTGCCAGCCCGAATATTCTGGAAGGATCGCAATCTGCGCTATCTCGGTTGCAACACGCGCTTCGCGCAAGATGCCGGCTACTCCCGGCCCGATGAACTGACCGGCAAGACCGATTTCGAAATGGGGTGGAAAGACCAGGCCGAGCTGTACCGCGGCGATGACAAGGCCGTGTTGGAATCGGGCACCGCCAAGCTGGAGATAGAAGAGCCGCAGACATCACCGGATGGCAACACGATCTGGCTGAGCACCTCCAAGGTGCCGCTGCGTGACAAGGATAACCAGATCATCGGCATTCTGGGTCTCTACCAAGACATCACGGCCAGCAAGAAGGTCGCGCAGGAATTACTCGAAAGCGAGCGTCGGTTCAGTGAACTGCTGGAAAATGTGGAGCTGATCTCGGTGATGCTCGACCGCGAGGCGCGGATCACCTACTGCAACGAGTACCTGCTCCAACTGACCGGTTGGCGGCGCAAGGAAATTATCGGGTGCAGCTGGTTCGATATCTTCATGCCGCCCGGAATTCCAGATTTAAAAGACGTTTTTTTCGAGGTGCTGCTCGCTGAACAACCCGGAGCACTACACCACGAGAACGAGATCCTCACGCGTTCGGGCGAGCGGCGGCTCATACGCTGGAACAATTTGGCGCTGCGGTCGGGAGCCGGTGATGTGATCGGAACGGCAAGCATCGGCGAGGATATTACCGAACGCATGGCCGCGGAAGGAAGGATCGCCGACCTCAACCGTGTATATGCCATGCTGAGCGGCATCAATACGCTGATCGTGCGCGTGAGCGACCGCGACGAACTGTTCCAGGAGGCATGCCGGATCGCGGTCGAGGAAGGCGGGTTCATCATGTCCATGCTGGGCGTCGTCGATCGAAACTCGATGAAGCTAAC
Source organism: Thiobacillaceae bacterium (assembly GCA_041736375.1). Classification (GTDB taxonomy): domain Bacteria; phylum Pseudomonadota; class Gammaproteobacteria; order Burkholderiales; family Thiobacillaceae; genus Thiobacillus. The sequence goes on along the minus strand of JBGSTQ010000138.1, from coordinate 4,663 downwards.
CCAGGTCGTCTCGGCAGGCGTGGACGACCAACTCCTGAGCGCCGTCAAAAACCTCTTGTCATCGGATAAAGCGGCGTCAACGACCCTGGTTGCCCAGGCAATCAGGGAGAAGCAGGCTGTCGTGTCCAACGACTCGCAAAACGATCCCAAGGTTTTGCTGGGCAAACAGTACGTCGAATCCGGAGTCCGTTCGATGGCGATTTTTCCGCTGATTGTTGCGGATGAAGCGGTAGGCGTGTTCGCGCTGTACGCCAGCGAACGCGATTTCTTCCAGAAAGAAGAAATCAAACTGTTGGCAGAACTGACCAGTGACATCTCCTTCGCGATCGACCACATCGAAAAATCCGAGAAGCTCAACTACCTCGCCTACTACGATGCGCTCACCGGCCTGGCCAACCGCAGCTTGTTTCTCGATCGCGTGAATCAATACATGAACAGCGCCACCAACGGAGGACACCAGCTTGCCTTGATCCTGATCGATCTGGAGCGATTCAAGAACATCAACGACAGCCTCGGTCGGTCGGTCGGCGACGCGCTCTTGATGCAGGTGGCGGAATGGCTGGCGCACAACGCGGGGGGCGAGAACCTGTTGGCGCGCGTGGGGGCGGACCATTTCGCCATCGTACTGCCGGAAATAGCCCAGGTCAGCGAGGTGGCACGGTTTCTGGAGAAGACGATGAAGAGTTTTCTGAGCCATCCGTTCCGTTTGAATGACACCGTGTTCCGTGGCGCCGCGAAGGCCGGTGTCGCGCTATTCCCGGATGACGCCGGCAACGCCGATGAATTGTTCAGGAACGCCGAGGCCGCGCTCAAAAGAGCCAAGGCGAGCGGTGATCGATATCTTTTCTACACACAGAAGATGACCGCGACAGTGGCCAGCAATGTCTCCCTGGAAAATCAGTTGCGTCAGGCGCTCGACAATGAGGAGTTCGTGCTTTATTACCAACCCAAAGTGAACCTCGTGAGCGGCAAACTCACCAGCGCCGAAGCGCTGATCCGGTGGAATGATCCGCGCACGGGATTGGTGCCGCCGGGCAAGTTCATCCCGATCCTGGAAGAAACCGGATTGATCTATGAAGTTGGACGCTGGGCACTGCGCCGAGCCATCGCCGACTACCTGCGCTGGCTCGGCGCAGGCCTGCCTGCCGTACGAATCGCCGTGAACGTTTCACCGCTGCAACTGCGCAATCTTGGCTTTACCGCCGAGATCGAGCAGGTAATCGACATGGGCGCACATGCCGCGGCGGGGCTGGAGCTGGAAATCACCGAAAGCCTGATCATGTCGGACATCGCCCACAATATCGCCAGCCTACAGGCGATCCGTGCCATGGGCGTAACCATCGCCATCGACGATTTCGGCACCGGCTTTTCCTCCCTCAGCTATCTGTCCAGACTGCCGGTGGATACCCTGAAGATCGATCGCACTTTCGTGATCGACATGACGACCGGTCCGGAGGGCCTGGCGCTGATGGCCACCATCATCAATCTGGCGCACTCGATGAAGCTCAATGTCGTGGCGGAGGGTGTCGAAACCGAGGAGCAATCGCGTCTGCTCCGGTTGCTGGACTGCGACGAAATGCAGGGCTATTTATTCAGCGAGCCGGTGCCATGCGAGATCTTCGAAACACGTTTCCTTGCCCCGCCGCCCGTCGGGTGACAGTGTCCGACTCAATTAAAGTCAGGCGTAAGGGCTATGGATATGAAGCATCGGACCCGCATACGCGGATCGCGGTCTTGCACGACTGGCGCGCGCTCCGCCGCGCGCGAACTTCACGCCGCGGTGGCGCAACCAGACACGGCACTGGTGATTTTCTTCTGCTCCAGCGAGTACGTTCTGGAAGTGCTCGCCGGTAAACGATGAGGTGATACGAAGATGCCGAACGCGCACGACGCACCCGCCGAAGACGGCGCCACGCAAAAGACCCGGGCCACGGCCACCACTGTGCTGCGGCGCTGGCTGGTTCGGGCCGCCGAGCCTGCCATCCTGTTTCCGGCCGCCGCGCTGCTCATGCTGGGCGCAATCTGGGGTACGACCCTGAATATCATCAAAAACGAATACGCCGCGACCGAGCATACCGCGGCGCTGTCGAGCCACCAATTGGCCAACACCTATGAAGCGCAAATTGTGCGGGCGCTACGCGAAATCGATCAGACCCTGAAGGTCGTCAAATCCGCGCAAGAGGTCTGGGGTCAGCGCGACGTACTGCTGAAGTTGAAAGCACGGGCCCTATTGCCGCCGACGCTGGTGTTCACCGTCAGCGTCGTGGACGACAAAGGCGATGTGGTGGCCAGCACCCGTCCGCTGCCGAAGCTCAACGTCGCCGACTGGGATAGCTTCCAGAGTCAGCGCCTGACGGATACCTTCTCGGTCAGCCAGCCGCGGCAGAATCCGGAGTCCGGCGCATGGGAGCTGCAATTCAGCCGCCGGCTCGTCGCGGCCAATGGGGAGTTCTCCGGCATCGCGATGGTCACGGTCGACGCGGCCTATTTCGTCAGCAGTTACGACTACGCGGAGCTGGGTGAGCACGGCATGCTCGGCATCCTCGGCACCGATGGCATGTTCCGCGTCAGGCGCAGCGGAGAAACCGTGTCGGCCGGCGACATGACCGATTACAGCGCCGTGGTGGTGCATGACGAGAACGAAGTCGAAAGCGAGGCCACGCTCCCCGTGCACAATCCCTGGGACGACGTGCTGCGCTACACCAGCGCCCGCCAGCTCTACGATTTGCCCTTGGTCGTGATGGCCGGGCTCTCCGCCGACGAACAACTCGCCACCGCGCATCGGCACATGCATACCTACCTGTGGCGCGCCGCCGGCGGCAGTCTCTTACTGCTCGTGTTCATCGCCATGCTGGAGCGCATGAGCCGGCAGCTTGCGCTGAGCCGTCAGCAGGCCCTCGAGGAGAAGCTGGCCAACGCTGTGCGAATCGAATATCTCGCCTATCACGACGGCCTCACGACGCTGCCGAATCGCAGCCTGTTCAGCAAACTGCTGGGGCAGAGCATCCATCAGGCACGTCGCAACAACCGGCAACTGGCGGTGCTGTTTCTCGATCTCGACCGCTTCAAAAACGTCAACGACACCCTGGGACACGAAGCCGGCGACCAGTTGCTGCAGGAAGTCGCGGTCAGACTCAAGACGTGCCTGCGCGACAGCGACACCGTCGCCCGTCTGGGCGGCGACGAGTTCGTGGTTTTGTTGCCGGAACTGGATGAGGAAAAATATGTGGCGACCGTGGCCCAGAAGATACTGTCCGCCATCGCCCAGCCCTTCATCCTCAGAGGCGATGAATTCCGGGTGACGGCAAGTGTCGGCATCAGCACCTATCCCCAGGACGGCCTGGACGAACAGACGCTGACCAAAAACGCCGACACCGCGATGTATCAGGCCAAAGAGGTAGGCAAGAACAATTTCCAGTTTTTCTCGGAGCAACTGAACGCGGAATCACTCGAACGGCTCACCCTGGAATCGAGTCTGCGGCATGCCCTGGAGCGCCACGAGTTCCAACTTTATTACCAACCCAAGCAGGATATCCACAGCGGCAACATCACCGGTATGGAAGCGCTGTTGCGCTGGCATCACCCCGATCTTGGCATCGTCGCGCCGATGCAATTCATCCCCGTCGCCGAGGAAACCGGATTGATCGTGCCGATCGGCAGATGGGCGCTGGGCACCGCCTGCCGGCAGAACGTGATCTGGCAGAATCGGGGCTTTCCATCTTTGAACATGGCCGTCAACCTGACGGCGCGGCAGTTCTACGATGAACATCTGCTGCAGGATTTGCGGACCATACTCGCGGACACCGGCATGGCCGCGCATCTGCTGGAACTGGAGATATCAGAAAGCCTGCTGATGCGCGACGTCGAGAAAACCCTGCGGATATTGACCGCGCTTACGGAGATGGGAATCCGCATCGCCATCGACGATTTCGGCATCGGCTATTTTTCGCTTTCCATGCTCAAGCGATTCCCGATCGATACCATCAAGATCGACCGGTCCTTCATTCGCGATGTCGCCAGCGTCGCCGAAGACAAGCATCTCACCGAAGCCATTATCGCGATCGGCAGAACCTTGAGCCTGACCGTCGTGGCGCAGGGTGTGGAAACCAAGGAACAGGCCGAGTACCTGCGCGTGAACGCCTGCGATGAGATCCAAGGGTTCTATCTCAACAAACCCGTGCCGGCGGATCAGATTGACGAGTTGTTGCGGTCGCTTTGAATTCGCATCGGATATAGCGCTGGCCATCCGATGAACATCTCCCAAGCCGCCAGCAGCCTGAGCGACCTGTTTTCAAAGCGTATCTCGTGAGCCTTACGATGCAGCATCGTTGCTCGCCAAGCGCTTGATTCAGGACGGCCGTCAAACGGTGCAGCTTATTCTTCGAGCAGTACCCGCACGCTGTCATTTACCAGATTCTGTTCGATATAGCCGATGGCATTCGGGTTCTCGACGATGTGTTTCTTGACTTCGACGCCGTTGGCCATTTCATGCGGCGGCTGGCCCCGGCCGGTGAAAATGATTTTCGACCAATGCGCTTTGATCTGGGCGGGGGACTTGCCGGCGAACTTGAGGTAGAACGCGTCGCGTTCGGGCGAACCTTCGACCTGATCGACCGGCGAGGCCGGGCGGCCGCCGGGAAAGCGATTCGCCTTGCCGAGAAAA
>JBGSTQ010000125.1:0-3182 GCA_041736375.1 Thiobacillaceae bacterium | reverse complement strand
CCGATCTTCAGCGGCTGTGGATACGGCGCGACGGTCAGGACGAGGCGCTGCCCTTCGACGCATTGCTGCTCGCCGTCGGCCGCGCACCGCGCACCGCAGGCTTTGGCCTGGAAGCGCTGGAGATTCCGCTGACCCGCGCGCGCACCCTTGAAACCAATGCCTGGCTGCAAACCCGCTACCCCAACATCTACGCCTGCGGCGACGTCGCCGGCCCCTACCAGTTCACCCACACGGCAGCGCATCAGGCCTGGTATGCGGCGGTCAACGCCCTGTTCGGCGGACTCAAGCGATTCAAGGCGGACTATTCGGTGATCCCCTGGGTCACCTTCACCGACCCCGAAGTCGCGCGCGTCGGCCTGTCAGAAACCGAGGCGCGCGAACGCGGCATCGCGGTCGAAGTCACCCGCTACGGGCTCGATGACCTCGACCGCGCGATCGCCGAAGACGCCGCCCACGGCTACGTGAAAGTGCTGACGGTACCGGGCAAGGATCGCATCCTCGGCGTCACCCTCGTCGGCGCGCACGCCGGCGAGATGCTGTCCGAATTCGTGCTGGCGATGCGCCACGGCCTCGGGCTCAACAAGATCCTCGGCACCATCCACCCCTACCCCACCTGGGCCGAAGCCAACAAGTACGCAGCGGGCGAGTGGAAGCGCGCCCACGCGCCGCAGAAGCTGCTCGGCTGGGTGGCGCGCTACCACGCCTGGATGCGTGGGTGACGGCATGCGTTCGATGATCTTCGCCTTGCTGCTGTCCTGCTGCATCGCAACCGCTCAGGCTGCCACGTTCGACCATGGCGTCTGGGACGGCCTGCTGCAGCGTCATGTTGTCACCCTGGCGCGCGGCCAGGCCACCCAGGTCGACTACGCTGGCATGGCCCGCGAACGGACGCGCCTGACGGCCTATCTGGATGCGCTGGCGGCAGTGAAACCCGCCGAATACCAGCAATGGCCGAAGTCCGGCCGGCTCGCTTTCCTGATCAATGCCTACAACGCCTGGACGGTCGATCTCGTGCTCACGCGCTACCCGGAGCTGAGGTCGATCAAGGATCTCGGCGGGCTGTTCAGCACCCCCTGGAAAAAGCGCTTCATCCCGTTGCTCGGGGAAACCCGATCGCTCGACGATATCGAGCATGGCCTGATCCGAGCCGAAGGCGTGTTCGAGGAACCACGCATCCATTTCGCGGTGAACTGCGCTTCGGTCGGCTGCCCGGCGCTGCGCAACGCGGCCTATGTCGGCGACCGGATCGATGCGCAACTGGAAGACGCCACCCGCCGCTTTCTCGCCGACCGCAGCCGCAACCGTTACAACCCGGGCACACGGCGCCTCGAAGTGTCGAAAATCTTCGACTGGTACCGGCAGGATTTCGAGCGCGGCTGGGGCGGTTACCGACATATTTCGCAGTTCTTCGCGCGTTACGCCGACGTGCTGGCCGATACCGACGACGTCCGCAGGCTGCTGCGCGCAGGCCAGACTCGGCTCACGCATCTCGATTACGACTGGACGCTCAACGCGCGCGGCTCGTGAAACACCCGCACAGCGTGTCCGTTTTGTCAGGATCGAACACGCCGGGCGACCAACTTTCATGCGTCCCGATCGACATCCGTCATGAATGAATTCACCGCCTTCCTGTTCGGCTTGTTCGCCCACTATGGCTACGTCGCCGTATTCGTGGGGGTCATGCTGACCAATGCCGGCGTGCCGATGGCGGGCGAGCTGACCTTGCTCGTTGCGGGCAGCGTGCTGGCAACCGGGCATCTGGATTTCACGACGACCATCCTGATTGCCGCAAGTGCCGCGCTATTGAGCGACAGCTTCTGGTACGCCGTCGGCCGGATGGGTTCGGCTCGACTGATCGGGCTGTATTGCAAGGTGAGTTTTGGCTCGACCGCCTGCGTGGCAAAAACCGCTGACACCCTGGTGCGTTTTGGCCCGCGGTCGCTGATCCTCGCGCGTTTCGTCCCCGGTTTCCGCACCTTCGCTGCGCCCATGGCCGGGATGTCGACTCTGGGCTACATCCGTTTCGCGCTATACGACGGCATCGGCGCACTGCTTTGGGCCAGCCTCATCGTTTCCGCCGGATGGGGATTCGCACACCAGCTCGCGAGCCTCGTCGGACAGATCGAGCATGTCCGGCTGGCGCTACTCTGGCTGGGCGGCATCGCACTTGTGCTGTTCGTGCTGATGAAGCTCTGGATCCGGTACCTCCATGGCGCGGCGCAACTGGGTAGCGCCTCCGAAGAGGAGTCCGCATGAGCTGGCTGTCGATCATCGTGCCGACCTTGAACGAGGCGCAACACATCGTGCCCACGCTGACCCGGCTCGAATCCCTGCGCGAACGCGGCGTCGAAATCATCGTTGCCGACGGCGGCAGTACCGATGGCACGCCCGCGCTTGCCGCGCCGCTTGCAGACCGGGTATTGACCACAACTCCAGGGCGGGCGCGGCAGATGAATGCCGGCGCGGCGCGGGCGTCCGGCGTGGCGCTGCTGTTTCTGCATGCCGATACGCGCCTGCCAGACGATGCGCTACGCGCCGTCGATCGCGCACTGAACCGGCATCGCTGGGGACGCTTCGACGTGCGCCTCGATACGCGGCGGCTCTTGCTGCGGCTGGTGGCCAGGATGATGAACCTGCGGTCCCGCCTGACCGGCATTGCAACGGGGGATCAGGCGATGTTCATGACACGTGCGGCGTTCGAGTCGGTGGGCGGCTTTCCAGAACAGGCGCTGATGGAGGACATCGAATTGTCGCGGAAGCTGAAAAAAACCGGCGCGCCCGCCTGCCTGAAAACGACCGTCGTCACCTCGGCGCGGCGCTGGGAAACACACGGTGCATGGCCAACCATCCTGCTCATGTGGCGTCTGCGCTGGGCGTACTGGCGCGGCGCGCATCCGGCGCGACTGGCGCAACGCTACAATCGCCCCGCGCGGGAAATGAAGCCATGAACACCACCCGCATCGTTGTCTTCGCCAAGGCGCCGCGCCCCGGGCGTGTCAAAACCCGGCTCATTCCCGCATTGGGCGACGTCGGTGCGGCCAGGCTCGCCGAGCGCATGCTGAAACACGCACTGGAAGCGGCTCGGGCGGCGGATCTCGGCCCGGTCGAACTGTGCGCAGATCCGCCGCCCGATAGCGCCGACTGGCACAACATCCCGCTCCTTTCCGGCGTGCAGACCCGCG
>JBGSTQ010000118.1:0-5282 GCA_041736375.1 Thiobacillaceae bacterium | reverse complement strand
ATATGACGCCGACTGGCTGGCGAGCGCTGCACCCGGCACCGAATGGCTGCACCCGCAGGAGGGATTCCTGCCCGCCCTGCCCGCGATCAAGGCGGCGATCAAGCTCGCGCCGAAGCAGCGCGCCGTGCTGAAGCTGAACGGTGAGGAAGTCAGCCCGCTGCTGTACGACGGTACGGCGACCAACGCCACCAACACGGTGGTGCTGGCCACCTGGCGCGGTATCCACATCAAGGACGGCAACAACCAGATGGAACTGGTCGTGACCGACGAATCCGGCGCAGAAGTGCTGCGCCAGAGCCGCCTGGTCCATTATTCGGTCAGCCCGTACCAGGTCGAGCTGGTACCCGCCCTGTCGCGCCTGATCGCCGACGGCAAGACCCGCCCGATCCTTGCTGTGCGCTTTTTCGACAAGGACGGCTACAAGATGCGGCGCGGCGTCAACGGTGAATTCCAGTTGAACAGCCCCTACGCTTCGGCCAACCAGCTCGAAGCCATCCAGCGCGACCCTCTGGCTGCAAAGATCAACAACAGGCCGCGTTATGAAGTCGGCCAGGATGGAATCGCCCTGATCGAACTGGAGCCGACCACCCAGTCTGGCGAGGCCATCCTCAATTTCAATTTCAATGACCGCGGACCCCAGGAACTGCGCGCCTGGCTCGAGGCCGGCCAACGCGACTGGATTCTGGTCGGCTTTGCCGAGGGCACGCTCAGCCACAAGAAGCTTTCCGGCAACATCAAGGCGCTGAAAGGTGCCGATGCCGATGAGAAGCTGTTCGATGGCAACCGTGTCGCCTTCTACGCCAAGGGCAGCGTGCGTGGCGACTACCTGCTCACGGTGGCCTACGATACTGCCAAGAAAAACGGAGACGCTGGCGCCTTTGCCAACCTCAAGCAGGCGATCGACCCGACCCGCTACTACACGCTGTATGCCGATGCCGCCCAGCCTGCCTTTGATGCCGCCAGCAACAGCAAGCTTTATCTGAAAATCGAGCGCCGCCAGTTCTACGCGCTTTTCGGCGATTTCGACACGGGCCTCACGGTCACCGAGTTTTCGCGTTACAGCCGCACCCTGAACGGCGTGAAATCCGAGTACAAGGGTGAGCGGTTCGCCTACAACGCCTTTGCCAGCCAGACCTCGCAGGCCTACATCCGGGACGAGATTCCCGGCAACGGAACCTCGGGCCTGTACCGCCTCTCGCGCAGCAATCTCATCGAGAACTCCGAAAAGATCCGCATCGAGGCGCGCGACCGCTTCCAGTCGCAGGTGATCGTCTCCAGCCAGACCCTGACCCGTTATCTCGATTACGATATCGACTACGTCAAGGGCACGCTGTTCTTCAAGTCGCCGGTTCCGGTGCGCGATGCCCGCTTCAACCCGGTGACCATCGTTGCCGAGTACGAATCCGACAGCGATGCCGACGAGAAACTGACCGCCGGCGGACGCGCCGCCTTCAAGCCCAACGCCTGGACCGAAATCGGCGCCACCCTGGTGCGCGAAGGCAACGTCGGCGCCAGCGGCAATCTAGGCGGCCTCGATTTCACCTATCTGCTGAGCGAGCAGACCCAAATCAAGGCTGAAATCGCGCGCAGCAATCGTGAGGTGTCCAAGCTCGATCTGGACGGCCAGGCATGGAAGGTCGAAGCGCTGCATCAGGGCGACAAGCTGAACGCCCTGGCCTATATACGCGAGCAGGAAGGTGGCTTCGGCGTCGGCCAGCAGTCGACCACCGAAATCGGCACCCGCAAGATCGGTGCCGAGGCCCAGTTGAAGCTTTCCGACACGCTGCAGCTCCAGGGACAGGCCTACCGTGAGGACGGCCTGGGGGTGGCCGATACTCGTCGCGACGTTGTGGAGGCTCGCGCCAATCAGCGCTTCGGCAGCCTGACGACCTACTACGGCGGCCGCTACGCCCGCGACACCGACGCCTATGGCGCCCGCCACGAGAGCAAGCAGGGCTTGGCCGGGGTGGCTTACGAAATGCTCGAGCGCAAACTCGTCCTGCGCGCCGATACCGAAATCGCGTTCGGCGAGGCCGAGAGCGTCGACTTTCCTAATCGAATTCTGCTCGGCGCGGATTACAAGCTCACCGAACAGACCAGGCTTTTTGCCGAGCAGGAGTTTGCCCGCGGCGAGAAGTTCACCACCAACATGACCCGGGTCGGCCTGCGTACCCAGCCCTGGACCGGCGGGGAGCTGGCTGCCTCGCTGGGCAACCAGGCCTCGCTCGACAGTGGCCGCATCTTCGCCAACCTCGGCCTGGTGCAGCGCTGGCAGATCAACGAATTCTGGCAGACCGACTTCGCCATCGACCGCGCCCAGACCCTTCGCAACGACGGCGCGCTGCCGCTGAATCCGAATGTGCCGTCGGCCTCGATACCCCTCACCGGCGATTACCTCGCCGTCAGCCTGGGAGCCAACTACAACGACACCGTCTGGGGGGCCAACAGCCGCCTGGAATGGCGCAACGGCGACGATGAAGACAGGCTCAACTTCCTCCTCGCCATCCAGCGCAATCTCGATGCCGGACGCGTGCTCGCCGCCGGCATCAGCTATACCGACGCGAAGACCGATACCGACCAGTCGCGCACGATCGAAGCCCGGCTGTCCTATGCCCATCGTCCCTGGGACAGCAAATGGATCTGGCTGAACCGGCTCGACTACATCGACGAACTCGTCAGCAGCCCCACCGATCGCAGCCATGCGCGCAAGCTGGTCAACAACTTCAACGCCAACTGGATGCCCAATCGCCGCACCCAGATCGCCCTGCAATACGGTGCCAAGTATGTCTTCGACCGCATCAATGGCGACGATTTTACCGGGTACACCGACCTCGTCGGTGCCGAGCTCCGGCGCGACCTCGGACGCGAATGGGACATCGGCGCGCACGCCTCGATGCTGCATTCCTGGGATGCCGACGTGAAGGATTACGGCCTCGGCGCGTCGGTCGGCTACAACTTGATGGACAACATGTGGCTGGCCGTCGGCTACAATTTCGTCGGTTTTGACGATGCCGATTTCTCCGGTGCCGAGTACCGCGCCCAGGGCCCCTACGCCGCGATCCGCATGAAGGTGGATCAGGACACGCTCAAACTCAACGATCGGGAAAAAGGCCTGCTTTCCCGCACCAAGCCAAGATCGGAAACACCATGACCAAGACCGTGTTGACGCTGCTCTGCGCCTGCCTCGTTACCCTGGCCCATGCGGACAATCGCCAGGCCACCCCCGCCGACCTTGCACGCATCGAACAATTGCAGCGGCAGGTGGACAAGTTCGGCTTCGGCACGCTCGGCGCAAATGACTATGCCCTCTCCAAGGCGCGAGCATGGCTCGATCTGGCGCTCGACGAATACCACGAACAGGATCGCACCGGCATCGTTCAGGATGCCACCGCGGAGGCTGCGATGCTGCTGGGAGCGCTGGAAACCAGTCAGGCTTTCGACGCTGGAGCAACTCCCCACCTCTACGCCAGCGAAAAGATACGGCCCGACCTGTGGGACAAGGTCGAAACCATGAAACGTCACCCGGAATTTTCCTGCGCCGCACGCAGGATCGCCGAACTGGAAGTGCAGCTGGTATGGACCGGCCACGAAAAGTGGGAATCCGGGTGGATGCACGCCGAGCCCTATGCACGCATCGCCGAAAATCTGGCATATGAGGCGCAGCACGAACTCGATGCCTGTGCGCTTAAACACACACCGATGCCTACGACCATCACCCAGCCGCCCGTCGAACGCATCGTCGTCGAAAAGCGCACCCTCGCCACCGACACCCTGTTCGCCTTCGATCGTGCCGGCGTCGAGTTTCTGGTACTGGGCGGGCGCCAGAAGCTTGATCAGTTGGCCGATGAACTGAAGACCTGGAAGCAACTGGAGCGCATCGAACTCACCGGTCATACCGACCGGCTAGGCGCAGACGCCTACAACCAGAAACTATCCGAGTCCCGCGCCGAACACATCCGGCATTACCTGTCCAGCCGCGGCATCCCGCTGAACCTGATCGAGGCGCACGGCCTGGGCGAGACGGAGCCCATGGTGCAATGCACCGCACAGCGCAATCGCAGTGCGCTGCTCGAATGCCTGCAACCGAACAGGCGGGTGGAGCTGATGATTCACGGAGTGCCGCAATGATGCGAGACCTGCGCATCCCATACTGGCCATTCTGGGCGGCACTTTGCCTGATGCTGTGCGGATTAGCGCAGCCTGTGCGGGCCGCGCTGGTCTGCTCCACTGCAACGCCCATCACCGGCGCCATGAGCGGCGTGGTCAACGATTACTGGGCAGGCAGCGGCTCGCCCACGGCGGGCAGCGGGTCGGTTACGCTGGGTGCACGGCGAGCCGGAGGTGCAGGCGCCAATATCAATCCCGGCGACCTGGTGCTGCTGATCCAGATGCAGGATGCCGACCTCAACAGCGCCAACAGCAGCGCCTATGGCGCCGGGGGAACGAGTGGCGCGGGTTCCACAGCCGTCAATCGCAGCGGCGCCTATGAATATGTCGTCGCCACCAGTTCGGTGAGCGCGGCGGGCGGCACCCTGAGCTTCACTCCGGCATTGACCAACAGCTACCGGACGCGCAGCTACGCCGCAGGCAGCAATGGCCAGAGCACCTGGCAGGCGATCCGCATTCCGAGCTACGCCAGCGCCAGCGCCAGCAACGTCACCGCGCCGGTCTGGAATGGCAGCAGCGGTGGCGTGGTCGCGCTTGATGTCGTGGGCAACCTGACCCTGAATGGCACCACCGCAATCAACGTTGCAGGCCTAGGCTTCCGTGGCGGCGCAGGACGTGGATTGGCGGGGAGCGGCACTGGCGCCAACACGGATTACCGGACGCTGGCGACCAACAATGTCAACGGCTCGAAGGGCGAAGGCATTGCGGGCCGCGCCCGCTACCTGAACAATGCCACAGGCTACAACACCGCGCCGGTACTGCAGGATACGGCGACAGAAGGTTATCCCAACGGTTCCTATGCACGCGGCGCGCCCGGCAACGCAGGCGGTGGGGGAACCGATGGAGAAACCTCATCCAACCAGATGAATTCAGGCGGCGGTGGCGGCAGCAATTACGGCGCAGGCGGGCGGGGTGGCAACACATGGAACAACAATCTGGCCACGGGTGGCATAGGCGGTGCGCCCTACAACGCCGCGCTCGACTTCAACCGCATCTTCATGGGCGGCGGTGGCGGTGCGGGCACCACCAACAATTCCACCGGCGACACCACAACCTATAGCGCCCCACCCGGCCTGGCGTGCTCAAGCGGCGCGCTGTGCTCGAGCGGCGCGGCG
>JBGSTQ010000099.1:0-2484 GCA_041736375.1 Thiobacillaceae bacterium | reverse complement strand
CCGCGCGCGGCGCCTTGCACCCGTTCGCCACCGCCGGTTGCCGGCCCGGTCTGCTGGGGCGGCGCTGTTTGCGCCACGACAGCCGGATCGATGCCGGTGGTCTGCTTGGCCCAGCCATAGCATGCGCCGTCGTCACTCGCCTGCTGTTGCGAACTCTGTCCCTTCGCCGGATAAACCATGGGCTTTTGCGCCATGGCCGAGAAGGCCAGACACAGACCCGCGATACCTATCGAAATCCGCATTAGATTGTGCATGTCTTAAATCCTTTCAAATTGAAACGGTTTGTTTGTCGGGTGAGGCAAGCCGCTACTGTGCCTTCTGCCAGTTCGCGTCCGGGTTGAATTGCGTCATCTTCAAAGCGATTTCGCTGGTGTCCTCGCCGAGATCCTGCTGGTAGACGACACCGTCGTGGCTGCAGATGAAGGACATGACTCCCGAGGCCCCCCATCGCGCCGGATACGCGATCAGCGCATAGCCGCCGATCATGTTGCCGTTGACGACGTAATCATAGGCGCCGCCTCGCGCGTCCTTGCCCTGGTTGGTAAGAATGCGGTAGAAGTAGCCATGGTAGGGTACGGGTTCGTCGCCACCCTTGGCCGAGTACCCCTCGGCCCTGGCGCGCGCCGCAAGCGGACCCAGAGGCGACAGCGGTTCGCCTTCCTTGCCCCGCCAGAACAGTCCGTCGCGCTTGCCCTCGCTGCTGCGGAACTTCTGCGCGTACTCGATCAGCCCGTCGCCATCGCGGTCGCGCTCGGCGTATTCCTGCTGTGCGTCGCCGTAGGCGAGGCAGAATTTCATCGCGAACAGTTCGTTCGCGCCGATGCGGCGGTTGACGATCTCTTCCGCGCCCGCCTGGGCATCGAATTGCCACCCCTGCGCGCACTTCACCAGCGGGAAGGGGAACGGCCAATCGTTCTCGCCGAGCACCAGCGTCGCCTTCGCGTCGCCTTCCTGCTCGACCATGAGAAACCGGTCGTACGCGGCGAGGAAGCGTTCGCGCATCTGCTGGTCCGCGACCGCGTCGCCGGTGTAGATCAGGTCTTCACTGCCCGGGCCAAGCACCTTGTAGATCGATTTGACGTCATGTGACTTGATGACCTCGTAGAGCGCATTGGCCGCCTCTTGCGGTGACGCGTAGAAAGCCTGAGCCAATGCCTTGGTCTGAGCCGCCACAGTCTGTTTGGTCGCTTTCTCGGCCGCCATCGACGGCGAGGCACCCAAGGTCATCACGGCCGCGATTGTTGCCGCTGCGAGTATTTGCCCGTTCAAGATTCTGTTCATCATGCTCCCCTAGCGACGACCACCACCACCACCGCGACTACCACCGCCACCGCTGAAGCCGCCACCGCTCATGGACGAGCGACTCGATGCGCCGCGACTGCTGGAACTCTGCGCCTGCTGGCGCGACTGGCCGGCATCGAAAGAGGGACGCGCGTCCGAGGTGCGGCCGTAATCACTACTGCCGCGCGAAACGTCCCGGGTGCCTGCACTGGGTCCCGCGCCACCGAAATCGCTACCGCCGCGCTGTGCATCCCGGGTGCCGGCACTTGGTCCTGCACCACCGAAATCGCCTCCGCCGCGCTGCATATCCCGGGTGCCCGCACTGGGACCCGTGCGGCTGCCACTGTCGTAACCGCGAGCGTCGCGGCGCGATGCCGTCGCACCCGGGTCCGACTTGCGGTACTGGTCACGCGTCCTGGCGTCGCTGTAGGCAACACCCTTGCGCTGCGAGGGATTGTGGTTCCAGTTGCCGTTGTTGACCTTGTTCTTGAAGTCCTTGTTGTTGTTGATGAAGGTATTGTTTTTGTTGATGTCGATGTCGATATCGCCACCATGCCAATCGCAATGGCCCCAGCCCCAGTGGTTGTCGGCGATCGCCCAGCCGATGCCGAAGCCGATCGCGCCAGCGATGAGCGCACCGCCCGGATAATAGTAGGGTGGGGGCGGCCAGTAATAGGGCGGATACGCAGGCGCCCACCAGGCGCCATAGACAACCGTCGGGTTATAGGTCGGCACATAGACCACCTCGGGCTGGGCGGGCTCGATGATGATGACCGACTGCTCCTTGACCACCTTCTGCTGCTCGTTGCTCTTCAGGTTGCCGGCGGCATCCGCCTTCTGGCGCAGGGTCTGCACCGTCTGCATGACGCGCTTCTGGTCGGCCAGGAAGGCGTCACCGAGTTCCTGCGTCCACTCGAGCTTGTCGTTCATCATCTCGAGCACCTGCGGGAATGCGGCCAGGGACTGCACCGACGGATCCCAGTTTTTCTCCAGCACGGCCTTGTCGAGCGCTTCGCCCTTGAGATCCTTGTTCTCCTTGACGAAACGCGCCGCCGCGACGACGTCGAGCGGATAGGTCGCCGCCATCAGGGTCTGGGCGAGCAATTCATCCGGATAGAGCGCGATCGGCGCCAGCAGCGAGTCGAGCTTTTCCTGCGCAATGGGCGCCGGGGCGCTGCTGGTTGCAGGGGCCGCGGCCGCCGC
>JBGSTQ010000089.1:0-2010 GCA_041736375.1 Thiobacillaceae bacterium | reverse complement strand
GTGGGCGCGGCGCAGTCCGAAGTCCACCAGCAGCCTGTCGGGCGCCATCAGCACCGTGCGCGCGGCCTTGGACGCAATAAGGGTCTGCAGATGCAGGAGGTTGATGAGCCGCGTCTCCACCAGTTGCGCCTGCGCGATCGGCGCGGTTACGCGCAGGATGGGTTCGTTGGCGAAGAACACCGTGCCTTCCGGCATGGCATGGACGTCGCCGCTGAAGCGCAGGCTCGCCAGCGAGGCGAGGAAAGCCGGGCTGAACCGCCCGGTCGACGCCAGCCACTCCAGCTCCGCGGCGGTGAAGCGCATCTGCTCGAGGAATTGCAGCGCCTGCTCCAAGCCCGCAGCCAGCAGGAATCCGCGCCCGGGACGCAGCCTGCGGACAAAGAACTCGAAGACCGCGGTGTCTTCCATGCCCCAGTCGTGATAGCCCTGCAGCATGGTGAGCTGGTAGAGGTCGGTGAGAAGGACGCTGCCCGCAGGAATCAAGCGCTCATTCCCTCGAGCGTGATGCACCGCGCGCCCAGTTTCACCATCTCCTCCTCGGCGCGCCGCCCATCGTTGGGCTGGACGTCCACTGCGCGTATCGCATCGGCCAGCAGCATCACGTCGTAGCCGAGCTTGCGGGCGTCGCGCACGGTGTTGAGCACGCAGTAATCGGTTGCCAGCCCGCCGATGAAGATGCGGCGGATGCCGGCAGCGCGAAGATGATGGTCCAGGTCGGTTCCCTGGAAGCTGGAGTAGGCCTCCTGCTCCGGCGCGGTTGCCTTCGATATCAGAATGGTGAAATGGGGCAGCCTCAGTGCCGACGCGAATTTCGCACCGTGCGTGCCCGCCACGCAGTGGACCGGCCACGGCCCGCCCTGTTCACGGAAGGAACAATGCCCGATGGGATGCCAGTCGCGCGTGGCGTAGACCGGCAGATCCTGCCGCTCGAATGCGCCGATATAGCGGTTGAGCACCGGCACCACCTCGCCGCCGCCGGCTACCGCCAGGCTGCCTCCCGGCAGGAAATCGTTCTGGACGTCGGTGACCAGCAGCACATCCCCTGGCTTGAGCTGCCAGCGTTCGGTATCGGGGGACTCCGGTGCAGGTTTCATCTTGGCTTTCCTCGCGCGCCTGACGGGGCCGAGCGCCTTGTCAGTGCGCAGACGCTCTTCTCGCGATGCTGGCTAATGCAACTCTTCATCCTGATCATGATGAAAGACAATGTCCGCCAGTTCGACCCTGATGGGCTCGCCCACCGGCTGCTCGCTCAGATCCACTGCCTGGAAAAGCCACTGCGCGCCCTCCAGCCAGCAATAGCCGAACTGCTGCTGATAAAAACATTCCTTTGTTTGCATGGTTCACGCCTCTCCCATGGATGCATTTTCATTGTTCAGCTTGGCATATTATGACGATGACGCCACCCTTCACGCACACCGGGAACAAGTTCAATGTCGACCGATGATCTCAGCCTGTTCGCCCTCGATGCCAGCCGCCCCTTCGGCGAGCGGGTGGCCGCCGCGCTGCGCGTTGCGCTGGCCCGCCACGAGGAACGCGAATTCGAGGACGGCGAGCACAAGGCACGGCCGCTGGAGAACGTGCGCGGACGGGATGTCTATGTGATCCACTCCCTCTACGGCGAGCCGGGAACGAGTGCCAATGACAAGCTGGTTCGCCTGCTGTTTTTCGTCGGCGCGCTGAAGGATGCCTCGGCCGCCCGCGTCACCGCCGTCTGCCCCTATCTCGCCTACTCCCGCAAGGACCGCCGGAGCAAGCCGCGCGATCCCGTCAGCAGCCGCTATGTCGCCCAGCTGTTCGAGGCGGTGGGCACGGACCGGGTGGTGACGCTCGACGTGCACAACCTTGCTGCCTACCAGAATGCCTTCCGCATCCCGGCGGAGCACCTTGAAGCCCGCGGCCTTTTCGTTGCCTGGTTCGCCGCCCGGCTGCGGGAAGAAGACATCGTGGTGGTGTCCCCCGACGCCGGCGGGGTCAAGCGGGCGGATGCCTTCCGCGACTCGCTGCGTGGGG
>JBGSTQ010000071.1:0-18819 GCA_041736375.1 Thiobacillaceae bacterium | reverse complement strand
GGGCAGTGGCGGCGGAATGAGGGCCGCGTTTTCGACCTCGACCGGCTGGCCCTCCAGCAGAATCTCGGCGCGCGGCAGGGTGACGCCCTGCCGCGCGGATGCGGCAAAGCGCGTCATCGCCACCAGCTTGAGAGCCTCCTTGCTTGCGGGCTGCAGCTCGAAGTCCAGCGTGTGCGTCCAGGTGCCCTGCTGGGCGGGCAGCCGCAGGGTCAGGAAGCCGTCGCCCCCTGCCAGTGCATCGGTTGCCTTGCCGTCCAGGCGGGCGCTGCCGGCAACCAGGCTGACGCCGGGCGGCAGCATGAGGGTGGTGGACGCCTGATTGATCGCGCCGTCGCCGCGCAGGATCAGCTTCAACTGCACCTGGTCGCCTGTGCGGCTGGCGGAAAGATGCTGGGTGAGATGCAGTTCCCGCGGTGCTTTCTTCTGCACATGGAAGTCGGCGCGCCACAGGCTGCCGCCGCGCACGTTGACGAATTGCGAGTAGCTGCGGCCGGCGAAGCGCGAGTTCTTCTCGCATGCCACCACTTCGTAATCGGCAGGCAGCGAATCGAGGTCGAGCTGCACCACGTGGGTGCCAGGACGAATGTTGTCGGCATGCCAACGGCCATCCTGGTCAGTGAGGATATAGGTGCCGTCCTCCAGCACGATGCGGGTGTTCTGCAGACCCTGCTGGTCGTTGTCGACGTGGTCGTCGCAGGAGCCGATGATGACGCGCCCCATGAGAATGGCGCGCGAGCGCATCAGGTCCTCGCGCACCGTGACCGCGGCGCGCGCGGTGTTCGAGGTGTGTGCGCCGGTGGCGTAGGCAAGGTTCTCGGCCAGGCCGGTTTTCGCGCCCGCGCTGACCGTGGCGACATACTTGAGCGTGCTGGTGCCGCCGGCCGCGATGGTGCCGAGGCTGAAAGTGAGGGTGCGGCCGTCGGCGGAAATTGCCGGATTGCTCAGTACCGCACCATTCAGCCGCGCCGATCCGGCCTGGTAGCGGAAGCCCGCTGGCAACTGGTCGGCGATCTGCACTGACAGCGCCGAATTGATGGTGTCGTTGTTGCGGATGGTCAGGGTGTAGGGCACGAACTCACCTTCGCCGACCACCGATTTGCCCGCGGCCTTGGCGATCTGCAGGTCGCCGCTGGCGGCATCGACCGGGATGTCGATGTGGATCGCCGGGCCCGGATTGACGACGAAGGGGGTGCCATAGGAGGCGCCGTTGCCGGGGACCCCGACCACGGCAAACCCGGACGGCAGGCTGGCTGGGGGAACCGTCGAGGCAAAGCTGTAGCCGGCAGGCGGCTCGACCCTCAGCACATAGTTGCCGGGGTAGATCAGCGGAAAGCGGTACATGCCCGAGGGCAGCGTGACGGTGGTGCCGCAGGCGGAGAAAGTCGAACCGGTGACCACGGGGTTGGGTGCGTATTGCGTGCCGTCATCGCAGAACACCCTGGCGGGCTGACCGCTGCTGGCATCGACCAGCGTCACCCGGGCGCCCTCTATCGGCAGTCCGTTGACCGAATCGAAGACCACGCCATACGGGTCGACCAGGGCACCGGTGGATACCGTGATCGAGGTGGTGTCGCGCTGATAGCTGGTGGTGATCGCGGTGTTGATCGATGCCGACAGCTCGCAGTTGTTGTCGGTCGGCGGCTGGGCAGTGGTGCGGATCGCGCCGACGAAGACACCGGTATTGACACCGGTCTCGGTCAGCAGCAGGGTCTCATGGTCGTTGGGTGTGGTGGCGCCGATGATGGCGACTCCAACCGTTTCGACCAGGCCGGAATCGAGGTTTTTGGCATGGTCGGTAACCTGTACGTATACGGTCTGGCCGCTACCGTAGAGCGTCGCCGGGCTGAGCGTCGCCGTTGACGCGGAAATTCCGCCGTTGAGGTCGAACGGACCGCTGGTGGAGCCGGAGGAGGCGCACTGCGAAGCGCCCACCGGCGTCGTCTTGCCGCCGGGTGTGGCCGCCATGAACTGGATACCGGCTTCGGTGACCACCGCAGCGGAGGCATTTTCGCTGTAAGCCGTGCCGGCGATGCGATAGCTGGCCGTCACGGTGTTGACGAGGGTCGTCCCGGCAGGCGTGGCAGCAAGGGCGCTGGAGCCCGCCAGCCCGAGAACCGAACAGAGCATGACAAGCAACGCTTGGTTGTGGAAACGTCGACGCCGGGTCGATGCACTCACAACAAAGCGGGCTGCCCCGGCAAACCGGGACAGCGCACACGCAAACACCCCTCCCACCCGACAGGTCGGGCAGAAGGAGCGGAAGGGTTTGGCTTGTTCTGCCATGCGCCCTTACTGGATGGTGACGTTGAAGGTCACGGTGGCGGATTCGCCCGCCTTCAGCTCGCCTGCCGCATAGCTATCGCCGGCATCAAGCGGCAGCGCAGCCGCGAAGTTGATGGTGACGTTCTGGCCAGCGATGGTGGCGCCGTCGGCGTCAGCCGCGCCGGTCATGTAGCCACTGGTTCCCCCGAGTGCGCGCGCTGCATTGCTGTACTCGATCTGAAAGCCGCGGCCTGCCGCGCTTTCCGGGGATCCCGTCGCCGAGGAACAGCTTGCGGCATCGGTCGGGGCCACCAGGTTGGCGTCATGCGCGGTCGCGGCGTTCAGCACGTCGCTGATGGTCGCCAGCGTGGCCGAGGCCGACCCGGTGTTCGACACCGTGATCGTCCAGCGCACCATCGCACCCGGGATGTTCTTCGGGTTGGTGATGCCGTTGAACGGATCGCACAAGGTGGTCACCGATTTCGTCACCGACAGCGTGGCTGACTGAATGACATAGGCGCTGCGATCGGAATGCTTGGCGTCACGGGCTGCATCACCGGATTCGGTTCCGGTACCGTCTGCCGCCACGATCTCCACACCATCCTTGGTGTTGACTGCAGTCAGCTGGGCACCTGTGTAGGACGCACTGGGCAGGAGCGCCGTCCCCGCCGCAGCGACGGCCTCCGCCACCAGCCCGACCACGGCGTCCTGAGTATTCGTGGCACCGACCGGCGTGTCGCACGAGAGGAACACCCTGCGGGAAGCGTCCGCCGCGACGTCGTCGAGATAGGTCACTTCCAGATCGGTACCGATGTCCAGTGTGCCGTTGGCGTTGTTATCGACGAAGGTGCGGCAAGTGGATGCGGCGAACTCGGTGGTGCCGCCAAACGGCGAGGTGGCACCGATTGCCGGGTTGGTGTTGCTCAGGATGAAGTCCTGCGTGGTGTTGCCGAGGTTGGTGACGGTGAAGGTCAGGTAGGCCGGCGGGTTGGGCAGCGGGGTGGCGGCGACTTGGCCGGGTACTGCCGGAATGGCAGTGGCATCGACGCGGACGACGGTCAGGTTGATCTTGTTGTCCACCGCGAAGGTTTCGGTGTTGGAATTGACCGGCGGCTGCGTGACGCCGCCCACATCATAGGAGAGGGTGGCCGTGTTACTGATGGGGGTGCTGGAGGCCGTGCCTGCCGCCACCGCATTCTGGGCCGCACCGAAAACCAGGCCTGCGGCCAGGAGGGCCGCGAGTCTGGCTTTCGAAGGGGCGCTTCGATTGCTGAATCTCATTTTGTATCTCCTTGAAAGAATAAAAAAACAAACTGCGCTACAACAAACCATTCAGGGCGGGGCGGGGCCAAAGGGTGGCCCGCACCCCGCCCGTGGACTTCGGGCAAAGGGGGGATCGGTCGTGGGTTCGGGCAGGACAAAACGGCGCAGCGGCGCCAGGCTGTCGCTGCCGAATTTGGGGCGGCGTGACATGGCTGTTCCGGTGACGGGTGTGCTGCTTACTTGATCACGGCGCGGAACGACACTTCGCCCGACTTGCCGACGCCGAGTTCGCCCTTGTAGGTCCAGCGGATGTGGCTGTAGTCGGATGCCAGGGCAGGGCGCGTTTTGCCTTCCGGGGTTTTGACGGTGAGTTTGTCGGGCGTGGCGTACTGCTTGCCGCCATCCACCGAGAAGGTGATGGCGGTGTTGGCGCCGAGGGCGCTGCCGTTCTTGTACACCGTGTCGTTCGGCACCGGGTTGGTGATGGCGATATTGCCGACCGGCTTGCTGATGAGGTTCCTGAACGTGGTGGTGTAGACGATTTCCGAACCCGGAACGGCCTTGTCGACGGGCACGCGCTTGATGACTTTCTTGCCCTTTTCGACGACTTCCACTTCCTGTTCGGCCACGCTCTTCACTTCCACGGCGTCGGCCGCGTAGGCGTTCAGGTGCAGCGTGGAGGCGAGAAGCAGGGTGCAGAGTGCGGGAATCAGACGGCGGTTGCTCATGGTGTATCTCCTGTCAGTTGATGGTGGCGCGGAAGCTGAACCAGGACGTCAGCGGTGCGCTGACGCTGCCTGGGGAAACGGTGACGGTGTTGGGCTGGCTGACGCCGAAGTCGGCCAGATCGGTGTCGGCGGCGTCGGTTCTGGGCACGCCGTCGACGATCAGGCTGCCCGGGACGTAGCTCATGTTGGCGGGAATGGGATCGCTGAGGACGAGGTCGTCCAGCGTGCCGCTGCCGCTGGCGACGACGTCGATGCGGTAGGTGAGCATGGCACCGGGAACGATCCTGCAACCGCTGGGCGCGCTGCAACCGAAAGGATCCTGGACGTGCGTCACGCTTTTGCTCAGGCTGAGCAGGGCGCCCACCCGATAGGCGTCGCGGGCGGAATATATGCCGTCACGTACCGCGTCGTCGCTGCCGGCGTCGTCCGCAAACACCACCTGCACCGTTGCCGGGTCGTTCGCTGAGTCCTGCATGACCACCGCACCCTGGACGCCGGGCGCGGTGCCCGCCAGCGTGGTGGCGACGAGGCTGACGATCGCCTGATCGTTGGCGCTGAGGCCTGCCGGAATGCTGCATGCGACATAGGCGGTCCGACTGGCGTCGGGCGCCAGTTCGTCGATGAAGGATTCGGAATCGGTCGGATCGAAGCCGGGAACGGCGCCGCTTTCAACGCGGGCGAAGCAGGCGCTTGCGTCGAAATTGTCGGTTCCGCCGAACAGGCTGGCACCGCTGGCTACGTTGGCGACGGCAAGGGCATAGTCCTGGACGGCGTTGCCGTTGTTGGTGACGGTGAAGCGGGTGACAGCGGCGGGCTGGCCGGCGACAACCGGCGTGGCCGCGCCGTCGCTTTCGGCAACCGTGACATTGACCTTGTTGTCGACCACGAAGGAAGCCGTGTTCGATGGGGTGCCGCCGGGCCCACACAGATCACACTGCAGCAGAACCGTGTTGCTGATCAGCGTGCCGGATGCCGTGCCCGCAGCTTGGGCCGTCACGGTCCAGGACAGCAAAAAGGCCAGCAGCCAGGCAGGTACTCGATTCAAGCTTCAACTCCGCGAATTTATTGATGTAGGGCAGATATCGGGCGGCCTAAAGTTTTCTTTACCGGCCCCGGCGAAAATAGTCAGCAAAACCTATGCCAAGACTTTTTTCGCCTCCTGTCGGGTTGGTGGGCCATGAATGAGCAATGCCGGGCTACCGAGCTCGTCAATTCCCGCAGGCGATTTCTCAGAAAGGCGGAAGGCGATTTTTCGTCATCTCGCTGATGAGTTCGCGAGATGGCGGTTTGCAGCTTGCATGCGCAGATGGGGACGGTATCCGCGGTCCGGAATGGTCCTGCGGATTGGGGCCTGAATGGCGGGGGGTCGATTGTCGCGACAAAAAAAAGCGCCCGACTGAGCGGGCGCAGGAGGAGGAGAGGAAAGGCGGGTCAGGCGCCGATGCCGAACGCCGCGATACCGACACGGTCCCATGCCAGGCGAACGGGAGCGGACGGGTTAAGCGTGGCGGGGGCGGACGCGCTCACCGCGGGTGCCGCTTGGGACGCCGGTTGGGGGGCGTCACTCGCCCAGCTGCTTGCGCTGCTCAGCATCAGAACGCAAGCGGCTACAGCGATTGACAGGGAGGCATGATTCTTGTGCATCATCGTGTCCTCCTTTGATTAATGGGCGGCCTGCGAGTCGTCAAACACGATCCGCGCGTTTTCGAAGTTTGCTTCGGTCTTGATCCGGTGTCGGACGTGGGCATGTCCCTGCAGGGCGACCAGTTCCTGGCTCAGGCGGAAAGTCTCCTGCGTATCCAGAGGCGCGCGGCAGGCGACTTCCAGCGCGTTCCACAGGTAGGCCGGCTGCTGGTCGCGTTGGAACAGGCGCTCGCAGGCACGCATCAGGTTCGCCCCCTGGCGCTGGCGGGCTTCGCCTGCGGGCAGCGCAAGCAGATCCTCGAACTGGCTGCCGAGAATTTCGTTTTCGATCGCCGCCGACAGGCGGGTGTCGCCGTCGGTCAGGGCGACTAGCGCTGCCTCGGACAGGCTGCGTGCGCGCGGCGAACCGGGATGGCTGATGCTGTGGGTGAGGCTGGCCCAGTGCAGCAGGCGCGCGCGTCCGGCGTCGCCTTCGGGCAGGGTGGTCACCAGATAGTCCGCCAAAGCCTGTGCGCTGTCGTCCTTGCTCGCGCTCATCAGGTCGTACAGGGCCTTGATGTAGGGCGGGCAGGGGTCGAGCAGGGTGACATGCGCCTTGATCCACAGATCGCGTTCGATGTCGCGCAGCCGCGCCTGGTTGTGCTCGGCAATCGCCTTGGCGCTGCGCGGGTTCTCCCAGTTCTGCACCGTGGTGACCGAGACATTGGCCATCACCGCCAGCGATTCCTGCGACACCCGGTAGCGGCGCCGCAGAGTGTAGATCCAGTCGGCTTCGAATTCACGCTGGTTGGCATAACGCCGGGCAGGATTGGACTGCCTTTCGTAATCGGCCCATTTGTTCTGCAGAAATGACATGTTCGCTCCTCCGCCGCATCGATTGCTGATCCAAGTCTAGTCGCAGATCTGGCAGATAACACCAACCGGGTTGGGGTGAGCAGTCCGCAGTCACGTTGCTAGGCATGGCACTGCAGCTGATAACGGACGATCGGCTGAGGGATTGAGTGCGGAGGAAAAAGAAAAAGGCCCGGTCGATGACCAGGCCTTTTGATGTGTGGTGCGCCCGAAGAGATTCGAACTCCTGACCCCTTGGTTCGTAGCCAAGTACTCTATCCAGCTGAGCTACGGGCGCTTCAAGGCTGCGCATTATACGCAATTTTTGTCTGACTGGAACATTCTTGTATCGGATTTGACAGAGTCGCCAGCCATACGATGCGATGCGGGTCAGTGACGCCCTGGATCCTGCAGTAATTAGGCAGTTGGGCAAGTCTGCCGCAGAGGGGGTTATCCGGCCGCCTTGAAGCTCGCCACGATGCGGGTCCCTGAATCTGCCGTCTTGTTCTCGATACGAATCGATCCGTTATGCTGGTTCACGACCTCCTGGACGATCGCGAGTCCCAGACCGCTTCCCGAAGCATGGCTCCCCGGTATGCGGTAATAGGGAAGGAAAACCTTCTCCTTTTCCTCGTCGGGAATCGACGGGCCATCATTGGCGATACCCAGTTCGATCCTCTCACCTTTTCGCTTCAGCTCGATCTCGATTTCTCCCGGCGCGTTTCCATACTGTGAGGCATTCTCGATGAGATTTTGCAGCAATCGCTCGATCTTTCCCTGCTCCGCCTCGATCACGAAATCGCCATGGGCGATCAGTCTGATTCTCTGGCCCCGCTGGGTAAGCAGGCCTTCCTGGACAGCGATCGCATCCCGGCAGAGGACATCGAGGGCGACGAGTGTTTTCCTTTCATCGTCAACCCGACCGCTGATGCGGCTGAATGCCAGCAACTGCTCCGCCAGTTTTGTCGTGCGCCTGACCGCCTTCGACGCTTCCTCCAGCGAATCTATCCGGTCCTCCTTGCGGTTGGCATTGATGGCGTTTTGAACATGCAACTGCAGCGCGGCGATTGGCGTGCGTATCTCGTGAGCGGCCGCATCGATAAATCGCTGCTCTCGCCGAAATGCCTCCTGAACCTTTTTCAGGAGTTTGTTCAGCTCATCGATGACGGGCTTGAGTTCCTTGGGGGTCTGCGGAATCAGGATCGGGGATAGCGACGCCGAATCGCGTCTGGCGATGTTTTGCGCGAGTGCCTGAAGCGGCCGGAGACTGTGCAACGCGAGCAGATTGACCACGACTATCAGCAACAAGGCGCCCACGATCAGGGGCGTCAGGATGGAAATCCCGATATCCGTCGACATTTCGTCGCGGACTTCGTCATTTTCGGCAGCGAATATCCAGACCTTGCCGGAATGAAGTGCGAAGACTTGCCAGACGTCGTCGCCAATGGTCCGCTGGTGAAAGCCTGCAGCAAACGGCCCGAACGCCTTGTCCGGCGCGGATGCGGAGCGGGCGAGCAGGATGCCGTCGTCGTGCCAGACCTGGAAAGCGATCTTGCTTTCGTAGGAATGCCCGTATGACTCCTGATCGCCACTGGGGGAATTTTCCAGTTCCCTGGGAAGGGTGATGATGATGGGCTGACTGACCGAAGCCGTCTCGAGCTGCCTTGCGGCAAGCGCTTCGAGCACCCGTGCGGAGGTCGCCAGTCGGGCGCTGAAGATTTCCTCCGATTCATGTTGTGTCACCAGATGGGAGGCCAGTCCGATGCCACCCAGGATGACGATCATCGCGCCGAGAATGGCGATGACCAGCCGCCGGCGTATCGAGTAGCCGTTCATGACGCGTCCAGGGTGCCGATGCGGTAGCCCACTCCGTGGACCGTCCTGATGATCTTCGGAGAGATTTTCCTTCTTAGATTGTGGACGTGCACGTCGATCGTATTGCTTTCGACCGCCTCTCCCCACCCGTAGAGTGACTCCTCGAGCTGGGCCCGGCTGAACACCTGCTGGGGGTTTTCCGCCAGCTTCTTGATCAGCATGAATTCCCGCCGCTGCAGGCTCACTGGCTTGCCCTGCCAGGTCAGGCTCAACGAGGCCAGATCCAGCTCGAGCCCCCCCATCCGCAGCTGGTTGACCGCGAGACCGCTGCGGCGTCGCTCGAGTGCGCGGACCCGCGCCAGGAGCTCGTCCAGCTCGAAAGGCTTGGTCAGATAGTCGTCCGCTCCCAGGTCCAGGCCGAGGATTCGATCCTTGCTGGCATCCCGTGCCGAGAGTATGAGGACCGGCACATCGTTGCCCTTGCCACGGATGAGGCGCAGGACCTCGGTGCCATCCAGCCGGGGAAGGCCAAGATCAAGAATGACGAGGTCAAACTGGCTGTTCTCGAGCGCAAGCACCGCCTGGCGGCCATCATCGACATGCTCGACGGTGTGGCTGGCCCGGCCCAGGGCGGACTGCAATCCCGAGGCGAGCAGCGCGTCATCTTCGACCAGCAGAACTCTCACAGGCGACCTGTCATGAAAAAGTCATTTCTTCTTGTCCGCAATTTTCTCGATAAGCTGCTGTATCTCCTTGCGGCGACCTTCATCGGCGATCTGCCGACCGGGACGGGCGGGCGCCTGAAGGGCCTTGCGCAGCGATTGCTCCGCTCCGGTGAGATCGCCAGACTTGAACAGGAAGTCGCCCTGGAAATAGTTTGGATCGATTCCGTTCGGGTTGATGGCCAATCCCTTTTTCAGAAACTCGGCCGCCTTCTTGTTGTCGCCAAAACCGATCGGCCATCCGGGGACCTGATAATACAGTGAGCCTAGACTCGTATAGGCCGATCCGTCCAGTGCCTTGGGGTCGATCTCGATCGCGCGCTCGAGGTTCTTTTTCGCACTCTTGGCATGGCCGAGCGCACCCAGGCCGCCTTTTGCCCCGGCATACGTGCTCTCGATGATGCCCTGCCAGATCAGGGTCTCTGCGCGGTTCGGATTCTGGGCAGTGACGCGCTCGGCCTGCTTCAGCAGACGCTCGAATTCCTTCTCGCGCTCGGCAGCGGGTGCCTGGTACTTGATACGCTCCCATTCATGCTGCAACTCGACCACGTCCTCCTGTACGCCCGCCTGGGCAAGTGAAGTTGACAGCAGAACTGTCACCAGGACAGCAGAAAAGGTTTTTGCAATCGTGTTCATGGTGGCCTCTAGGCTTGATGGATGGATTTGGGTAAATACTTGCGAATGGTCGGCAGCTGACTCCCTAGTGCGCCATCGACGATTCCGGGGAACAAGCGGTTGATCCTGACGGACACGGATTCCTTCAGTCCCAGCGTTCGTTCCCACGCGGAGCTGTCGAGGAACTTCATCAGTTCACGGGCAACCTGCTGCGGGGTGTCGCAAGCGGTTCCAAGCGCATGATTCATCTCGACGACCGCTGATTCATTGAAATCGGTGGTCGTGGCTCGCGGGGCGAAATACCTCACCTTGACCGACGTATCGTGCAACTCGCGACGAAGCGCCTGCGAAAACCCGCGCAAACCGGCTTTGCTGGCGCAGTAGGCGGCATACCCGGGATAACCGATGTCGCCGAGGATGGAGCCGATATTGACAATCTGCGCCTGGTCTTGCTGCTTCAGGTGCGGCAACAGGGCCTTGGTCAGCAACATCGGGGCGAGCAGGTTGACCTCGATCATCCCGCGGATATGGCTGTCCTGCTGCGTTTCGAACTCGCGGAATTCGTTGATCCCGGCATTGTTGATCAACAGGTTGATGCCACCAAGGGATTCGATGCGGGATTTCAGGCTTTCCAGCGTCTGCGCGTCACGAAGATCGCCTTCGACAACGTGGGTCCGATCGACGCCGAGTTCACGTCTTAATGCCTCGAGTACCGCTGGACGCCGTCCGACCAGGATGAGGGTTTCCGACCGTTGCGCCAGAAGTCTGGCGATCTCGCTGCCGATGCCGCCGGCGGCCCCGGTCAGCACGGTGCGGTACTTTCTGGAATCAGGCATGGACAGGCTCCTTCGCACAAGATGTCGAAATCCGCCCGGGCAGGGTTCTGAAGATTTCGCCGTA
Source organism: Thiobacillaceae bacterium (assembly GCA_041736375.1). Lineage (GTDB taxonomy): Bacteria > Pseudomonadota > Gammaproteobacteria > Burkholderiales > Thiobacillaceae > Thiobacillus. The sequence continues at coordinate 8,039 of JBGSTQ010000071.1, read as the reverse complement.
AAGCGAGTAGATGCGTTCGGCGCAATGGATCACCGCGGCCTTGTCGTCCGGATCCGTCAGGGCGTTCATCAAGTTCTCGAAAAACCGGACGTGCTCCTGGTCGAGGCTGCCGTGGGAAGTCAGGTAGGTGAACGCGGCATCGGGCAACTGCAGCGAATGCTGGATTGCACCGGCTGCATGGGTCGCCAGGGCGACGCTGGTCCCCTCGAGGACGTGCACCATGCCAAAGAAGCCCACCGGGTTTTGCCGATCGATTTGATGGTAGGCGTAGGCGACCATCACCTCGGTGCTGGCGTGGGGAGTGGATAGTCTCACCGTATCGGGATTCCCGCCACAGGCGGCAATATCCGCGAGGATCCATTCCTCGTGTCCGGCTTCCTCCTCGATGTACTCGACCACCGCGGTCCGAAGCGCGTGATGCCGGTCATCCAGCCGGCTCCCGCAGGCCATCAGTAAGGGCACCGTATGTCTGACATGGTGATAAGCCTCGGTGAGGAAGGCGAGGTACTGTGATTTTTCGATCTCGCCCCGGAGTGCGGACTGGATGATGGGGAGGGAAATGAGCTTCTGGCGATCGGGTTCGGTCGCTTGCAATAAATCCTGAAAAAAGGGTCGGTTCATTCAAACTCCTGCCGTTTCATAAAGTGCGTCGAGACGCGTCTGGTACTTGTCCTGAATGGCTTCACGGCGGGGTCGCCCGTTGGCGGTCGCGAGACCGTTGGCAGGCGTGAAGGGCTCGTCGGCAAACAGCCAGTGCCGAATCCGCGCATAGTCCGGGAGCCGTGCATTGGCTGCTGCCAGGGCGGTCTCGACTATCGACGGCGTAACCTGCGCATGCATCGGCACGACGATCGCGCCCAGTTCTGCCCGACCGTCGCCGAGCACGACCGCCTGGGCGATCGATTTCTCCGCCATCAGCAGGGCTTCGGGCCATTCCGGCGAGACATTCCGTCCGTAGCCGGTGATCAGGACATTCTTTTTCCGGCCATCGACGAAGAGATAGCCGTCAGCGTCCAGATGACCCAGATCGCCGGTCGGCAGCCAGTCGCGGTGCACGGGGGCGGCGTCCAGGTACAGCAGGGCCCCCTGACCGGAAACCTCGATCTCGCCGTCCGCGGCGATCCGGATCTTGCGGTTGGGAAGCGGTTTCCCAACGCTGCCCACCCGGTCCGTACCTGGAGCATTGAGCGCCACGACCGAACTGCACTCGGTCAGCCCGTATCCCTCATAGACCGGCAGGGCCTTTCCCCTCGCTTCCTGAATCAAAGCGGCGGAGGTTTTTGCGCCGCCAACCGCCACATATTTCAGGGAAGCAATCCTCGGATCCTGCGGCCTCAGTTCGGCCACCAGGGCCCGAAGCATCTGCGGGAGCACGATGATGCTCTCCGCCCGGTAGCGGGAGATTGCTTGGAGACAAACAACAGGATCGAAGCGGGCCGCCCCGGTCATGCCAACCTGGTCGAGGGGCAGGCAAACGGTTTCAGCGCCTGACAGCAGGGAGCTGTAGACGCCGGCCACGTTCTCCAGCAGCACGGCCAAGGGCAGCAGGTTCAGGTGCCTGCGAATCTGCAAGCTCCGCAGCGCTTCTACAAGCGCTCCGGCCACGTCCCACTGCTGCTCTGCCGTCAGGCAAACGCCCTTGGGCTGGGCCGTGGTCCCCGAGGTGAAGGTGATCTTCGCTGCATGACGGGACGCGGCGGGATGAATGCTCCCGCTATCGGAGGGCTCCCGCAGATAGAGGCCGAGCGCCCCCTGGGTCGGCACCTGTTCCTCGAAGCCCAGACGCCGGGCAACTGCCTGGTCGGAACAAAAAATTGCCCGCATGCCACTGGTGGCGAGCGCGTGCTTTAGCTGCTCCGGGGTGAAGAAGGCGGGAAGCGGCACGAGTGAGACACCGGCCGACTGAGCTGCCAAGTCGACCACGATCCAGTCGGGAAGGTTGTCTGCCATCACCCCGGTTACGGCTCCAGTTGCAAACCTTTCGCGCAGGATGGCGGCGACCTGCTCCACCCTTTGAAAAAGCGCCGCCCTGTTCCAGCGCGTATCGGGGCCGGCGATCAAGGGCACGTCATCGGGAATCCTAGCGAACCAGCTTTGCATACGCCGGGGCGATTTCGCCGAACATGACCTGGGGTTGGCTGTCGTAGTAGCTTCCCCAGCCCTTTGCCTGGTCCGGAAGCCGCAGCGGATCTGCTACGGCCAGTTCTTTCGGATTCAGGCGTAGCCTGAGAAACGAGTTGAGCAGCGCGCGCGTCGCCGTAAAAACGACCCAGCGATAACGCCGCTCGTGGAGATGGCGCGTCATGCCGACGATGAGCGCCCGCGCCGCACCGGTATGCGTGGCGGCCATGTTGCCCACCTCCACAATGTCCGCTCGTCTGACGGGAAGCTGAAGACGCGCGGCGATCTCGTACTCGACCGGCGCATCAAGATACTGTTGCAGAAATCCCTTGCGGCCGACCAGGGCGGTATAGCCCAATGCGGCCAGCCACTGTCCGTCCTTGCCTCGGCAGCCGACCAGGACATCGCAGAAGTGATGGATTTCAGCCGAGTAGGTTTTCCGGAACGTGTCAGCGATAAAGGTCTGCAGGCTCAGGCGCTCGGGATGCGCGTGATCGACCCACAGGAGCTCGAGGCCGGTTCCCCCCGTACCCGCATCCGCGCTCAGGAAGCGATGGCTTTTGTGGCTGGATATGGCTAAAGCGAACGACATGGGTTACTCCTGCCATGAACAATGCTGGCAAGACTAGCCACCAAAAATTAAGTGGAAATTAAGCTTTTGATGAAAATGGACAAACCGGGTTGGCAAAGCGGGATGCGAGCGACGCTCAAGCAGCGATAGCGCGCCGCATGGTCCGGCCAAAAAAAAATCCGGGTAGAGGAAGGAACGTCAGGAATTGGCGGAGACGGAAGATGGTGAAGAAGTAAAAGGGGCGGCGGCAGCTGAAGAATCCTATTTACGGCTATCGGCAATGACGAAGGGCAAGCGTGCAGCATGGACAGACTTCTGCAACGGCTTGGGTTTGGATGGTGATGAAGTAATGCGTGCATTTCACTTCCAAAAGGACGATGAAGTGCTGGACGAACGGTGGCAGGGTCTAGCGGCTGACGTAGAAGCAGACGACGAAGCGCGTCAGAACCTGCTGACGGGTTTGCAGGATGCCTGGACGGCGGTTGAACGGAAAATTAACTGACTGCGGAGTCTATTTCTTGCTCTTCGGCTTTTTTATTCCGTTTGCTCAAGCATGCTTCCCGCCCAGTCCTTAAGGCACTGGGCGAGTTGCATCATTTCTGGGTGGGCCAATTCCACGACACCGAAGAAAATCCTATCGTCGGGATCGTCAACGAGCCTGAAGCCTATTTGCACGTCCTGCCGTTTCAGCACCGCATCGAGAATGCCGAACGCTGAATCCACGGACGTTGGGTAGAGAATTGCTCGCGCTGTTTCGGGGCTTTCAAGATATTGTCCATCCTGCGGTACTGTCGTTAGACCATCTGGCTTGCGAAACCAGAACGTTTTCAGCTGCAATCTGGACAAATCGCCCTTGGCGTATTGCTCAAGTATTCCTTGATACGCAAGTCCTTTGACCATCCCGAATCCCGGTTTGGCCACGTTGACGGAAGTATCAAACCCAAGGATTTGTCGGCTAACCGTGGTACTGGCACCCGTAACTCGAACCCCACAAATCACTATCTGACCTTGGTCGAGTTGCATCTGAACCTGGCCTGAGAAAATGGCTTGCTCAAAGGTTCCGGCGACTCCGGGGCTGGACAGCAGGAAAAGCAGCGTACTCAACGTGGCACAAGTAGGTATCCGCATGTTCTCCCCTAACAGCTAGCGCATTCAACTACTTGCAGCATAGCCCACTTCCCGGGGTGAAGTGGCAACTGGTTCTTTGCGCCTATGTGAAGCAGCCAGTGGGCTTGGCGGATTGGTGGGTATATTGGTGGGTAAAAAAACAAAACGCGCCGAATGGCGCGTAATTGCTTGTTGTCTGGCGGAGACGGAGGGATTCGAACCCTCGATGCAGGTTTAAGCCCGCATGCTCCCTTAGCAGGGGAGTACCTTCAACCTCTCGGCCACGTCTCCGAACCGCCGCGCATTGTAGCCGAACGCGCGGGGGAAAGCCACCTCAGGCCGTGGGCTTGTCGAGTTCGAAGGCCTGGTGCAGCGCGCGAACGGCCAGTTCCATGTACTTGTCGTCGACCACCACGGAGATCTTGATTTCCGAGGTCGAGATCATCTGGATGTTGATGCCTTCCTTCGACAGGGTTTCGAACATCTTGCGCGCGATGCCGACATGGGAGCGCATGCCGACGCCGACGATGGAGACCTTGGCGATCTTGTCGTCGCCGCTGACTTCGCGCGCGCCGATGGCCGAGGCGGTGTTCTGCACGATGGTCATCGCCTTGGCGAAGTCGTTGCGGTGCACGGTGAAGGTGAAGTCGGTGGTGTTACTGGCGCCGACGTTCTGGATGATCATGTCGACGTCGATGTTGGCGTCAGCCACCGGGCCGAGGATCTGGTAGGCGATGCCGGGACGGTCGGGCACGCCGAGCACGGTGATCTTGGCTTCGTCGCGGTTGAAGGCGATGCCGGAAACGATGGGCTGTTCCATGGAGTTGTTTTCCTCGAAGGTGATGAGCGTGCCGTCGCCTTCATCCTGAAAGCTCGAGAGCACGCGGAGTTTGACTTTGTATTTGCCGGCAAATTCGACCGAACGGATCTGCAGCACCTTGGAGCCGAGGCTGGCCATTTCCAGCATTTCCTCGAAGGTGACGGTCTTCAGGCGGCGCGCTTCCGGGACGATGCGCGGGTCGGTGGTGTAGACGCCGTCGACGTCGGTGTAGATCTGGCATTCGTCCGCCTTGAGCGCCGCCGCCAGGGCGACGCCGGTGGTGTCCGAGCCGCCACGGCCGAGGGTGGTGATGTTGCCGTTCTCGTCGACGCCCTGGAACCCGGCGACCACGACGACGTGGCCGGAATCGAGATCGCGGCGCATGTTGGCTTCGTCGATGCTGAGGATGCGCGCCTTGGTGAACGCGTCGTCGGTGAGGATGCGAACCTGGGAGCCGGTGTAGCTCCTGGCCTTGAGGCCCAGATCCTTCAGCGCCATCGCCAGCAGGGCGATCGTCACCTGTTCGCCGGTGGAAACCAGGACGTCGAGCTCGCGCGCGTCGGGGGTGGGCTGAATCTGCTTGGCCAGGGCTATCAGGCGGTTGGTTTCGCCGGACATGGCTGACAGTACCACGACCACCTGGTGGCCGAGCATTTTGAACTTGGCGACGCGTTCAGCGACGGCGCGGATGCGTTCGACGTTGGCGACCGAGGTGCCGCCGTATTTTTGTACGATGAGTGCCATGATTTTTGAAAATGAATTAAGCGCGGGATTTTAAAGGATTACCGTTCAAATAGCGCAATCGACTCGACATGCGCGGTGTGCGGAAACATGTTGGCGACGCCGGCTGCCTCGAGCCGGTAGCCTTGAACGTGGCACAGCACTTCGGCATCGCGCGCCAGGGTGGCGGGATCGCAGGAAACATAGACGATGCGCCGCGGAGCGCCGTCGGGCGGCAGCGACTTGACCAGTTCGATCGCCCCGCTGCGCGGCGGGTCGATCAGCAGCTTGTCGAAGTGTCCGAGGGCCGCCCATTTTTCCGCAGTCATCTCGAACAGGTTGTCGACAGCGAACCTGGCATGGCCGAGCTGGTTGCGTTCGGCGTTCTCACGCGCCCGCGCCACCAGTCCGGCGCTGCCCTCGATACCGAGTACCTCGGCGCCGTGGCGCGCGATTGGCAGGGTGAAATTGCCGAGGCCGCAGAACAGGTCGGCGATGCGTTCGCCCGGCTGCGGGTCGAGCAGACGCAGGGCGCGGCTGACGAGGCTGCGGTTGAGGGCGGCGTTGACCTGGGTGAATTCGGTCGGGTGGAACGGCATCACCAGGCCGAACTCAGGCAGGCTGTAGCTAAGCTCGGGGGCGATGTCCGGCCAGAAGGGGCGGGCGCTGTCGAGTCCCTTCTGCTGTTCCCATATCTGAACGCGATGCGCATCGGCAAAGGCGCGTACCCGGGTCGCGTCATCCTCGGTCCAGGGATCGAGCAGACGGAATACCAGAATGGTGATGTTTTCGCCGACGGCGACTTCGACCTGCGGGATGCGGTCGGCATTGCTGAGCTGGATGATCAGCTCGCGCAGCGGTTTGATCAGCGCCGATACATCCGGCGTAAGAATCTCGCAGTGCGCCATATCGGCAATGAAACTGGAGCGCTTTTCGTGAAATCCGACCAGCGCCCCGCCTTTCTTGTCGACTCGTCGAGCCGACAGCCGCGCGCGGTGGCGATAGCCCCAGCTGGGTCCATGCAGCGCCGGCAGAATGATCTCCGGCCTGACCTTGCCGATGCGAGCGAGGTTGTCCTCCAGCACGCGCTGCTTGGCGGCGACCTGGGCGCCGGGCTCCAGGTGCTGCATCGAGCAGCCGCCACAGCGGCCAAAATATTCGCAGCGGGGCGTCGCGCGCTGCGCGCTTTCACGCAGGATGCGGGTGGCATTGGCCGAGTTGTATTTGGCGTGCTCGCGATAAACCGCTATCTCGGCACGCTCGCCTGCCAGCGCGCCATCGACAAACGTTACCTTGCCGTCGACTCGGGCGATGCCGTGACCCTCGTGGTCGAGGGAGAGAATATCGACGACCGGATTCATGCCCAGGCAGCGAGGAATTCCTGCCAGTGCGGCGCAGGATGGGACTGCACGGTGCTGCGGGCAAGTTCGATCTCCGCCTGGTAAGCCGCCTCGTTGAGGGTGCCGCGCATTTTCTGGAAGCGCAGATAGACCAGCCAGGTGTTCATCACGTCGGTCTCGCAGTAGTTGCGGATGGCGTCGATTTCACCGCGCTGGAAGGACTCGAACACTTTCGACCCGTCCATCCCGAGCTTGCCGGGAAAGCCGCACAGCTTGGCCATTTGGTCGAGCGGCGCATTGGCGCGAGGCTGGTACATCGCCAGTACGTCCATCAGGTCCAGATGCCGGGTGTGGTAGCGCCCGAGATAGCTGTTCCACTTGAATTCCTTGTCGTCGTCGCCCCAGTCCCAGTAGCGCGCGGCGGTCACGCCATGAATCAGGCTGCGGTAGTGCAGCACCGGCAGATCGAAGCCGCCGCCGTTCCACGACACCAGCTGCGGGATATAGCGCTCGATGCCGTCATAAAAGCGCTGGATCAGTTCGGCTTCGCTGCTGTCGGGCTCGCCCAGCGACCAGACCTTGAGCTGATCGCCGAGGCGCAGCACGCACGAAATGGCGACGATGCGATGCAGGTGGTGCGGCATGAAGTCGCTGCCGGTTTTCTGGCGGCGCGCCAGCATGGCCATTTCGGCGATTTCGCCCTGCGTCAGGGCCGACTCGTCGAGATCGTTGAGGCGGGCGAAGCCGGCAACGTCGGGAATCGTTTCGATATCAAATACCAGCGTAGCGTGCATGACGGTCGGGAGTGGCAAAAATTGTGCATTTTACGCCTGCCGGCAACAACGCCGCGGGACGATGGGTGAAAGCGGCGAGGATTCAGGCGAGTGCGGCGTCCAGCGATTCGCCGGCGATGACGGCATCCAGGTAGGCCGCGGACAGCCCGTCAATCGACACGCCCAGTTCGTGGGCAAGAGCGACCAGGCGTTCGATATCGCTGCTTTCGCAGGCATGGGCTAGCCGAAGCAGGATGTTTTGCGGCAGTGCCTGGTCGCGCAGGGAAATGGCGATGGTCGGGGGAAGCCCGAGCTTCTTCACCAGATCGTCGACAGGCCGCTTGAGCGCAAGCGCGACCGTCGAGAGCAGACCGGTTTCAAACGCGATCGAGGCGTCGTCCGCAGGCGTACGCAAGCGTGCGGCCTTGCCCATAAACAGGGCGCGGGTGAAGGCGGTCTTCGCATAGAGTCGCGATTCGTCGGTTGGCGAAGTGCCTGCAAGCGCGAGCAGGACGGCGACACGCTGGGCGCGCTGCCGCCCCAGCATGACCAGCGCGTGACCGGCGGAATCGGCGGGACGGCTGAGC
>JBGSTQ010000048.1:0-8657 GCA_041736375.1 Thiobacillaceae bacterium | reverse complement strand
GGCCGCGCGGCCTCACGCTGGCGGAGCCTAGGCCCGCGCCGCCAGGGCTCGCGGCGTCGCAAGACGCGCGGCGAGCACCTACACAACCCGGCGGCGGCGCCCGTTGCGCCGTTCACCTGGCCGGGCAAGGGGGAGGGGGGGTGTAAATCTCTGGAGCTTAAAGCGATAGACCGTGCCCTAAACCCTTTTTATGCGCTAACCGGAAATAACCTTTTGCCCTTGAGTGGAGAAAAGACCATGAACACCTGCAACTGTTTGAAGTGCGGAAAGCCGATCGAAAAGCCAGCGAAGCAAGGCAGGCCGCCGAAATATTGCGGCAATGCATGTAGGCGAGCTGCGGAGTTCGAGATTCGGCGGACGAATGACCACATCGCCAAACTGGAGAGCAATTTCAGCCATGCCCGGCTGCATGGCCGCTCCTCGACGGTATGGCTGCCGCCGGAAAAGTACGAAGCCGAGATCGCGAGATTTGAAGAGCGCCTGCGCGCGCTGCTGATCGAGCAAGGCGAAGATTGAAGCCGGCCGCCTGGCGGAGATCCTGGAGCCGCCGGGAGGGCAGAACATCCGGAGTCCCACCCAGAGTCACACCCAAACAGAAAAACGAGGGCGCCGAGAAAATCCGGCGCCTCTCTGAAACCTAGTATCGGCGCGGCTTTCCGAGCCAATCCTCTAAAAGTCTAATTTTCATCAGCCAGTAACGCATTCAGAACACCTCGCGCAGCGAAACGCAGCCACCCTCACCCCTCGGGGGAGAGGGCGGGGAGAGGGGAGAGCGCGCCAGGAACGCAGGCAGTGGATGGACTATCTTCATCAGACCCGCTTGATCAGGGTGCCGACGCCGGCGGTGGTCAGCACCTCGAGCAGCAGGGCGTGCTCGACCCGGCCGTCGATGATGTGCGCGGTGGTGACGCCGCTGTTGACCGCGTCCACGGCGTAGCCGACCTTGGGGATCATGCCGCCGGAAATGGTGCCATCGGCGACGCGCTCGTCGACCTGGCGCGGCGTCAGGCCAGTCAGCAGATTGCCTTCCTTGTCGAGCACGCCCGGGGTGTTGGTAAGGAAAATCACCTTCTCCGCCTTGAGCACCCCGGCCAGCTTGCCGGCCGCGACATCGGCGTTGATGTTGTAGGCGTTACCCTCGGCGTCGGTGCCGAGCGGCGCGACCACCGGAATGAAATCGCCCGAGTCGAGCAGCTCGATGATTTTCGGGTCGATGCTGGTGATCTCGCCGACCTGGCCGATATCGAGAAACTTTCCGAGTTCCTCCTTGCTCGCCACCAGCATCTTCTTGGCATGGATGAAGTTGCCGTCCTTGCCGGTCAATCCGACCGCCTTGCCGCCGTATTTGTTGATCAGGGTAACGATGTCCTGGTTGACCAGTCCACCCAGCACCATCTCGACCACGTCCAGCGTTTCCTCGTCGGTCACGCGCATGCCCTGGATGAATTCGCTCTGCTTGCCGATGCGCTTCAGCAGGTCGCCGATCTGCGGGCCGGCGCCGTGCACCACCACCGGATTCATGCCGACCAACTTCAACAGCACCACGTCGCGGGCGAAGCTCTCCATCAGCCTGGGGTCGGTCATGGCATTGCCGCCGTACTTGATGACGATGGTTTTGTCGTTGAATCGCTGGATGTAGGGCAGGGCCTCGGAAAGGATCCGGGCCTTGTCGGCGGGCGCGAAGTCGGTCGTGTTCATGGCGGCAGGGAAGGATGAGGTGGGCGGATTTTACTCTCTTGCCGAGGCAAGCAAACAGGCGGCCGGATGCCCTGTTTCCGGGTTCTGCCCGGGCTCGCGTCAAGCCACTTTTGCGAGCCTGGTTGTAATCCTTCCGGCTTGCCTCTACATTGCGCGTGCGCCCGCAGGAGACCGCATGACCCAACTTGACGCCCGTATCTGGCTTGCCGAGCACGGCGACTATCTGTTTCGGGTCGCGCGCCGCCAACTCCATTCCGACGAGGAAGCCGAGGACGCGGTGCAGGAAACGTTGCTCGCCGCGCTGGCCGCACGCGAACGCTACGCGGGCGATTCCAGCCCGCGCACCTGGCTCACCGGCATCCTCAAGCACAAGATCGTCGACCTGATCCGCCGCAACGTGCGCGAGGTGGAAATCCCGCGCGACGCGGAGGGCGAGGAGGCGGTCGATGCCCTGTTCAAGCGCGACGGTCACTGGGCCGAACCGCTGCGCCCCTGGGGCAACCCGCAGACCGAGGCGGAACTGAGCCAGCTGCGGCGCGTGCTGGATGATTGCGCCGACCGGCTGAAGCCGGTGATGGCGCAGGTATTCAGCCTGCGCGAGGTGGCGGGAATGGAAACCGAAGAAATCTGTAAGGAACTGGGGATCACCCCGACCAACTGCTGGGTGCTGCTTCACCGTGCCCGACTTTTTCTGCGAGAGTGCCTTGAGCTGAACGGGTTTTCGGGGGGGGCCCTGTCATGAGATGGATGCCCACCTGCAGGGAGGCAACGGAACTGGCCTCCCGTGAAATGGACGAACGCCTGTCCCTGCTCGATCGCCTGGGACTGAAAATGCACCTGGCAATCTGCAGGAACTGCCGGCGTTTCACCGTTCAGCTCGAGGAAATGCGCCGCCTGTTCCGAATCGAGACGGCGGCCGACGATGACACACCGGGTCTCGACCCCGAAGCCCGGCGGCGCATCGAAAGCGAATTGCACAGCAAGCTCGATGCATGAGCTTGCTGCAATGAAAAGCACCGGTTTTTCCGGTGCATGACTTCTAATCACGTTTATTGAAACCCAGGAGATAACACCATGTCCAGCAAGAAAACCCTGATGTCCGCCGCTGTCGGCTCTGCCTTTGCGGCCACCCTTGGCGCAGCCCCCATCGCTTCTGCTGCAGAGAATCCTTTTGCCATGCAATCCCTGGATAGGGGTTATATGGTGGCCCAGACTGGAAAAATGAGCGACGGCAAATGCGGCCAAGGCAAGTGTGGAGGCATGAACAAGGCCAGTGAAAACAAATGTGGGGCGGCCATGATGGACGCCAATAAGGACGGCAAGGTAAGCAAGGAAGAGTTCATGAAGGCGCACGAAGCCATGTTCAGCAACATGGACGCAAACAAGGACGGCTCGATCGACAAGACCGAAATGGGAAAAATGATGGACGGCAAGTGCGGTGAAGGCAAATGCGGCGGGACGAAGAAGTAATCCGGTAGCCGCATGACATCCCTGCGCCCAAACGGCGCGGGGCTGGGGTTTCGGCGCGAACTCATTGCCGCGCTGGAAACCCGGGTCCCCGACGCCATCGACTTTTTCGAGCTCGCCCCGGAAAACTGGATCGACATGGGCGGCGCCTATGGCCGCCAGCTGCGCGGTTTTACCGAGCGTTACCCCTTCGTCTGCCATGGCCTGTCGCTGTCGCTCGGCGGCCCGTCTCCGCTCGACGAAATGCTGCTGCACAAGACGCGGCAATTCATGGATGTGCACGGCATCCAGCTCTATACGGAACATCTGTCGTATTGCTCGGACGAGGGGCATCTCTACGACCTGCTGCCGATTCCCTTCACCGAGGAGGCGGTGAGACACGTCGCGGCGCGCATCCGCCGCGCGCAGGACATCCTCGAGCGCCGCATTGCGATCGAGAACGCCTCCTACTACACACCGTCACCGATCGCCGAGATGGACGAGATCACCTTCATCCGAGCCGTGCTGGACGAAGCTGGCTGCGACCTCCACCTCGACGTCAACAACGTCTACGTCAACAGCATCAATCACCGCTACGATGCGCTCGAATTCATCCGTGCGATGCCGACCGAGCGCATCGTCTACCTCCACATGGCCGGGCATTACGTCGAGGCCGAAGACCTGATCGTCGACACCCACGGCGCCGACGTGATCGATCCGGTGTGGGCGCTGCTCGATCAAACCTACCGCATCCACGGTGTCGCGCCGACGCTGCTGGAGCGCGATTTCAACATCCCTCCGCTGGCCATGCTGGTGCGCGAGGTCGAGCACATCGCTCGCCTCCAGGCCGCGCATCGAATCCATGAAAACACCGCCCGCGCTTCCTGAATTCCAGCGGTTTCAGCAGGCCTTCACCGCGCACATTCGCGATCCGAGGGCGCATCCACGGCCGGCCGGCGTCGAAGCGCGAAGGATGAAGATCTACAACGAGCTGCTTCTGAACAACGTCGAGGGCTTTCTGCTGGCGTGTTTCCCGGTGCTGCGGCAGATGCTCGGCGCGCGCAAGTGGAAGCGGCTGGTGCGCGCGTTTTTCAGCACGCATCGCAGCCACACGCCTTATTTCCGGCAGATCCCCGACGAGTTCGTGCAGTTTCTGCAGAACGAGTGGGCGTCGCCAGAAGGCTACCCGCCCTTCACGCTGGCGCTGGCGCACTACGAATGGATCGAGCTGGTGCTGTCGGTATCGAACCGCAGCGTCGAGTGCGCGGTCGACGCGCACGCTGACCTGCTCGACGGCGTGCCGCTATTGAACCCGGTGCTAGCCAACCTGCGCTACGACTGGCCGGTGCAGCGCATCGCCCCGCGCCGCAAGGTGCAGCCCGCGGAAACCTGGTTGCTGGTGTTTCGCGACGCGCAGGATGAGATGCGGTTCAGTGAGATCAACGCCTTTACCGCGCGGCTGCTGGCCCTGCTGGAGCCCGGCAGGTTAACTGGCCGTGCCGCACTGGAAGCGATCGCAGGCGAGAGCCGCCACCCCGATCCCGCGTTGATCTTGCGGGCCGGTGGAGCGCTGCTCGATGACTTGCGCGCGCGCGGCGCGATCCTCGGCGTGATTATTCAGTGATGGTGGTGCTGCATGGAAGCGCTGCCGGAGGCGCGCGCTTCGGCCTTCACTTCGACCGTCTGCTGCTTGCCGCCTGACTCCACCACCAGTTTGAGCGGGATGACGTCGCCGGCAGCGATCGGCTTCTGCAGGTTCATCAGCATGATGTGAAAACCGCCCGGCTCGAGCGTCACGGTCTTGCCCTTCGGCAACTCGATCGCCTTGACTTCGCGCATGCGCATGACGTCGCCGTCCATTTTCATTTCGTGCACTTCCACCCGCGGAATCGCCGGGCTGGAGGCGCTGACCAGGCGCGCGTCGACGTCGGACTGGATCTGCATGTAGGCGCCGCTGACCTTCTGTCCCGGCATGGTGGCACGTGCCCAGGCGTCGCTGACGCTGATGTTGGCGGCCCACGCCGATTGTGCGGCCAGGGCACCGATGGCGGTGAAAATCAGAACCTTCAATCTCATTTTTCTCTCCGTTGAAAATCGAAACAGCTTCGCATTAGCCGTTGCCTTGTCATTCATGCCGGACCGACCCCGAACATTGGGACGTCTTTCAAAAGTCCGACACACGCGAGCAGGCCCCTGCGAATTTGCCGCAACGATAGGCCATCGGCGCAGAAATTGCGATGCGGCAATTTGCCGCATTTTCCGGTACGGGTCATTCCCCTAGAGTACGGAAAATTTCAAGAACCGACATACCGACAACAATCATGCTGCCTGCCAGAAAACCGCTTCCGCTCGCCCTCTCCCTCGCCCTGTCCGCCATCGGCGGCCACGCTGCCGCGCAGAGCGGACCACCCCCCGCGTCCCCGGATACCCCTCTCATGACCGTGGTCGTCGTGGGTTCGGAGCCCACGGAGGTTGATCTCGGCAGCGTGACGCTGGATGCGGAAACGCTCCAGCCGTTGCGCGCAGCCACCAGCGATACGGCGAGCCTGCTGCGCGATGTTCCCGGCGTCAGCCTGTATGGAGCAGGCGGTGTTTCCAGCCTGCCCGTCATTCGCGGCCTGGCCGACGACCGCCTGCGCATCAAGGTCGACGGCATGGACCTGATCGCCGCCTGTCCCAACCACATGAATTCCGCGCTTTCCTACATCGACCCGACCGCCGTGGCGACGGCAACGGTCTACGCGGGCATCAGCCCAGTCAGCGCAGGGGGTGACAGCATCGGGGGCAGCATCCTGGTGGAATCGGCGGCGCCGGAGTTTGCCAAGCCGGGCCAGGACACCTTGCTCAAGGGCGAAGCCGGTGCCTTCTACCGCAGCAACGGCGATGCCCGGGGCGCCAATCTGTCCGCGACCGTGGCGAGCGAACAGGCCCACCTCAGCTATACCGCTTCCTATGCCCAGGCCGACAACTACAAGGCTGGCGACGACTTCAAGGACTATACCTTCACCGGCCGGGCAGGGCACACATTGGCCCTTGATGAAGTCGGCTCCACGGCTTACGAGGCGATCAACCAGGCGCTCAAATTCGCATGGAAGAACGACGACCATCTGTTCGAATTCAAATACGGCCGCCAGCACATCCCCTACGAGAACTATCCCAACCAGCGCATGGACATGACGGACAACGTCAGCGACCAGTTCAACCTGGCCTGGACCGGCAGGCAGGACTGGGGCACCCTCAAGGCCCGCGCTTACTACGAACACACCCAGCACGAAATGGATTTCGGCGATGACAAGCGGTTCTGGTACGGGACGGCTTCCGGCGGAGCGACGGCGCTCGACGGCATCCCCTGTTCGCCCATCGGTCCGGCTTGCGCGGCCGGCATGCCGATGTACACCGACGGCAAGAATACGGGCCTAAACCTGCATGCGGAGATTCCGCTGGCCGGGCAGGATACCCTGCGCGTGGGCGGCGAGTACCAGGCCTATCGCCTGGACGACTGGTGGACGCCTTCCGGCGCCGGCATGTGGCCCTACACCTTCCTGAACATCAACGACGGCGAGCGCGACCGCTACGCCGTGTTCGGCGAATGGGAAGGCCGCATCAACCCGCAGTGGACGAGCCTCCTCGGCGTGCGCCACGAGACCGTCACGATGGACTCGGGCGACGTCCATGGCTACAACCTCAATACCTTCCCCACATCCGGCGCCGGCGGCATGGGCAACCAGACCACGGATGCCGTGGCCTTCAACACCGCCGATCGCAGCAAGACGGACCACAACTGGGATCTGAGCGCGCTGGCCCGCTATACTCCGGCGGCCACGCAAACCTATGAGATCGGCGTGGCGCAGAAAACCCGCTCGCCCAACCTGTACGAGCGCTACACCTGGTCAACCTGGCAGATGGCCGCGCTGATGAACAACTTTGTCGGCGACGGCAACGGCTATGTGGGCAACCTGAATCTGGAACCGGAAGTGGCCCGTACCCTGGGTTTCACTGCCGACTGGCACGACGCCGGCAAGGAGGAATGGGGCGTCCGTCTTTCGCCCTACTACACGCATGTGAAAGATTACGTCGATGCCGTGCGCCTGCCAGGCCAGACCGGCACCACCAGTTTCGTGCTGCTGCAGTACGCCAATCAGTCCGCTCGCCTGTACGGCGTCGACCTCTCCGGCCATGCCCTGGTGGCCCGCGGGACGAACTTCGGCGATTTCACCGCCAAGGGCGTGGTGAGCTACACCCGCGGCGAAAACCGCGATACCGGCGACAACCTCTACAACATCATGCCGCTCAACACGAAACTCGCTCTCACACAGACACTCGGCCCCTGGCGCAATAGCGTCGAAGGCGAATTCGTGGCGCGCAAGAACGATGTCTCCAGTGTGCGCAACGAAATGGAAACGCCGGGCTACGGCCTCGTCCACCTGCGCGGCCGCTATGAGATGAAGCGCTACAGCATCGACTTCGGCGTCGAGAACCTGTTCGACCGCTTCTACTCCCTCCCCCTGGGCGGCGCGTATGTGGGCCAGGGCACAACCATGACCAACCCGCCGTTGCCGAATTACCCGCAATGGGGCACACCCGTGCCCGGCCCCGGCCGCTCGTTCTACGCCGGGATGAACGTCAAGTTTTAGGGCGTTGTCCCGGATAGCACTTTCAAAGCCATAAGCGAAAATCCCCGTGCATTGGGCACGGGGATTTTTGACTTTGTGCCAGCCTGATCGGCCACGAACGGCCAAAACAATCCCGCCGTGAAGGCGGGGTGGCGGGAGGTCGATGTCCGATAAGGCGCCCTCGCACTGCAGGCAAGCCACCCCGCATGCACCATTGGGCGACTTGTCGCGGCCCGCAGTCCGAGGCGTGCGCGCATTACAATGCCGCCATGTCCATCAGACCGGATTCCGAGCCACTGTCCACCCTGCCCGCCCGCGCCCTTCTTGGTCGCCTGCTGGCGGTACGGATGTCGCTGATCGGCGGCTGGGCTGTCGGCATCGCCTGGCTGCACTGGGGCCTTGCCATCCGCATGCCCCTGTTGCCGATGGCCGCGGTGCTGGCATTGATGACCCTTTTTTCACTCTCCACCGCCTGGCGGCTGCGGCTGGACCTGCCCGCCACGCAGGCGGAGTTCCTCTCCCACCTGCTGACCGATCTGACCGCGTTCGCGGTGCTGGTTTTTTTCAGCGGCGGCGCGACCAACCCCTTCGTCTCGCTGATGCTGGTGCCGGTGGTGATCGCCGCCGTCAGCCTGCCGGCGCACCATGCCTGGATGCTCGCCGGCGTCGCCAGCCTGTTCTATGCCCTGCTGCTGTTCAATTACCTTCCTCTGGCGATCGCCGATCCGGTCGCCGCCTACGGCATGCACCTTGGCGGCATGTGGTTCAACTTCGTCATCAGCGCCGCCCTGATCGCCTTTTTCATCACCCGCATGCAGGCCGGGCTGCGCGAACGCGAGGCATCACTGGCATCGCTGCGCGAGAAGCAGCTGCGCGACGAGCGCATCATGGCACTCGGCA